>JALVUH010000022.1 GCA_027035735.1 Nautiliaceae bacterium | reverse complement strand
AGTTTTAACATATTTTTTTCTGTAATTTTATTTACATCACTCAAATCTTTTTGAAGAGTAAACAAAAGTTTTTCAAAATCCTCTAATGTTTTATAAGAAGTATTTCCAATTTCTACTATATGATTTGTATTTTCTGTAATACTCATAAATTGCTGTTGAAGAGTTTGAATTGTTATAGCTATTTCATTTGTAGCTTTTTGAGTTTTTTCTGCAAGTTCACGAACATTATCAGCAACTACAGCAAATCCTCTACCATGTTCTCCCGCTCTTGCTGCTTCAATTGCCGCATTTAGAGCTAGCAAATTTGTTTGGTCTGCAATATCTTTTATAAGCTCTATTATATTTGAAATAGAGGTAATATGCTCATTCATCTCTTCTACTTCACTAGAAGTTTCATGCACTTTTTGAGATAAAATTTCAAAATTATGTTTTGCTTCTTTCATTTTTTCAAATGTTTCATCAGCTTGTTTTGAAGAAGCTCTTACTTTTTGTGCAATTTCTTTAAAAGAAGCATCAATTTCAAAAATATTCTCTCCTACTAATTGTAAATTAGCACTAACTCCTCCATCTATTTCTACAAACTTATCTGATAACTCTTTTATAAGTTCTACTTTTTTTGAAATTTTAAGAGATTCTGAAACTTCTTGAAATTCTTCAGCAACTTTTCTAAATTCACCATGAAGACCGCTTGGGAGAATATATCTATAATCTTGTCCTTCAATTATACCTTTTATAGTATTTTCTGCTTCTCTTAATAAATCTTCTATCTGATCAAGCATTTCGTTAATATTCCATGCTATTCTTTCTTCTTTTGTCTTTTCACCATCAATTATAATTCTATGATAAAGCTCCCCTTCATAAGCTTTTTTAACAACTTGTTCAATTTTATCTAAAACTTCTTCGTTTCTTTCATCTTTTTTAAACCAAAACATCTTTATCCCTTTGTAAATCAAATATTAATCTTTGATATTTTTCAATTACATTATCATCATTTGCTTTTAAAATTTCTTTAAGTAGCTCATAACTTGCACTAATTCCTCCACTTTTTTCAGCTTCTACAAGCTGTTTGTAAATTGGAGTTAGGAATTCAATCCCTTTTCTGCTTGGTTTTTTTCTAAAAGAAGTATAACTTATAATATTACCATTTAAATCTAAATCTGGCGTAATATAAGCAAATACCCAATAAAATCCACCATCTTTTCTAAGATTTTTTACAAATCCAAAAAACTCTTTTTTATTTTGTATTAAATCCCAAAGAATCTTAAAAGCAATTTTTGGCATATCGGGATGACGGATAATATTATGATTTGCACCTATTAATTCAAACCTACTCCATCCAGCCATTTCTACAAATATTCTATTGCAATAGATTATATAACCTTTTGTATCTGTTTTAGATACAATGAAATCATTATCGCTTAATACTTTTTCTTTGTTTGTAAGAGTCTTTGGAGCATCAAGTTTTGAGAGTCTTTTTCCAGCACGAAGTTTTTCATCTATTCTTTTTTGGTCTATCATCTTCTTCCTTTAAAATGGTCTAAATAGTGTAAGATAAAGAATAAATACAAAGATTAAATAACTAATCCAATAATTTAATTCCGCTATTTTTTTAGATATCGTCTTTTTTAACAAAAATTTTACAAAATAATATAAATTTTCTATAGCTAAAATTACTGCCAATGTGATTTTTAAATGAAGCCATCCTCCACTTTTTAAAATAGCAGTATTAAACATTATCAACTTAACTCCTAAATAAAAAGTAATTATTAAAAAAAACAGACTCAAAATCCCAAAAATATAAGCTTCAGCCCTATTTTGATGTTGATAAGCTTTAATAAACTGCAATAAAAACAATACCCAACTCACTACTACAATAATATGAAAAGCAAAATAAAAATTAAACATCTTTTTCCTTTAAAAAAACAGAGGTTTTAAAAAAGGGAATTTTTCTACTAATTTTTTATAAAACTCTTCTTCTGTAATATCCTCAATATACCACTCTTTTATATGATGAATTGTAGTATCTATTTTATCCTTATCAAGATTTGAATTTTTAATTTTTTTTATAGCCTTTTCCTTAAGCTCCATTACTGACCTTTATTTTTCATAAATTGTAACATAAATTTAACATAATTTTAATAGTCAATTGAATAAAAATTCACAAAATAAAAATATTCTCTGTCACCTTTTAAAAAATAAAAAAGAGACCCAAACTATTTAGGGTCTCTTGCTACTTCACTTCCATTTACTCTAACAATTATATGATTTTCATCTACATCAAACTCAACTTTATCTCCATCTTTTACCTTACCTTCAAGGATTAATTCAGCTAATTTATCTTCTACAACTTCAGCCAATGCTCTTTTTAAAGGTCTTGCACCAAATACTGGATCAAATCCAACTTCAGCAATAAAATCTTTTGCTCTATCAGTTAAATTAAGTTCAATATCTCTCTCTTCAAGTCTAGATTTAATTTTTCTAAGTAATATTTCAACAATTTGTTTAACTTGTTCTTTTCCAAGTGGATTAAATACTACCACTTCATCAAGTCTGTTTAAAAATTCTGGTTTCATTCTTCTTTTAAGTTCTGCCCAAACTGCTTCTTTTCTTGCGTTTGGTTCTTTTATTTCCATAATAATATCACTAGCAATATTACTTGTTAAAATAATTATTGTATTTTTAAAATCAACTGTTACACCTTTATTATCTGTAAGTCTTCCATCATCAAGCACTTGTAAAAGAATATTAAATACATCTGGATGTGCTTTTTCAATTTCATCAAATAAAATTACACTATATGGTTTTCTTCTAACAGCCTCTGTTAATTGTCCACCTTCTTCATATCCTACATATCCAGGTGCTGCACCAATAAGTTTAGATACAGATATTTTATCCATATATTCACTCATATCAAATCTAATTAAAGCTTTTTCATCATCAAATAAAAATCTAGCTAACGTTTTTGCTGTTTCAGTTTTACCAACACCTGTTGGTCCTAAGAACATAAAGCTTCCAATTGGTCTATTAGGGTCTCCAAGCCCTGCTTTATTTCTTTTAATTGCACGTGCCACTGCTTTAATTGCTTCATCTTGACCAACAACCCATTTTTTAAGTTCGTCTTCAATATGTAATATTTTTTCAAGCTCGCTTTGAAGCATTTTTGATACAGGAATTCCTGTCCATTTACTTACAACATCAGCAACTGCTTCTTCATCAACTGCACTTTTAAGCAATGTTCCTTCTTTTTGCATTTCTTCCCATTTTTTTTCAAGCTCAGCTAATTTTTTATTGAGTTCTACTATTTTTCCATATTCAATTTCAGCCGCTTTATGGAAATCTCCCTCTCTTTTTGCAATTTCTGCTTCATTTTTGAGTTTTTCAATTTGTTCTTTAATATTTGCAATTTCTTTTAAAACTCTTTTTTCTTCTTCATATTTTGCTTCAAGTTTTCTTTTTTCTTCTTCAAGATTTGCAAGCTCTTTTTCTATCTCTTCAAGTCTTTTTTTCGCTTTTTCACTCTTAGCACCTTCCATTTCAAGTGCTTGTTTTTCAACCATTAATTGTTCAATTTCTCTTTTGATTTTTGATAATTCAAATGGTTCGCTTTCAATTTGCATTCTAATCTCAGCCGCTGCTTCATCAATAGCATCAATTGCTTTATCTGGTAAATATCTATCTGTAATATATCTATCTGTAAGTTTTGCAGCAGCTACAAGTGCTTCATCTAAAATCTTTACTTGATGGTGAGCTTCAAGTCTATCTTTAAGACCTCTTAGAATTCTAATTGCTTCATTTACACTTGGTTCATTAACCATTACTGGTTGGAATCTTCTTTGAAGCGCTGCATCTTTTTCAAAATATTTTCTATACTCTCTTAAAGTTGTAGCACCAATAGTTCTTAACTCTCCTCTTGCAAGAGCTGGTTTTAGGATATTTGCAGCATCCATACTACCTTCACTAGCCCCTGCTCCAACGATTGTGTGAATCTCATCAATAAATAGAATAATATTTGGATTTGATTTTACCTCATCAACTACAGCTTTTAATCTATCTTCAAATTCACCTCTATATTTAGCACCAGCAATTAAAGCTGTCATATCAAGTGCGATAATTTTTTTGTTTTGAAGTGAAGTTGGTACTTCTTTTTTAACAATTCTCTGAGCAAGTCCTTCTACAAGAGCTGTTTTACCAACTCCAGGTTCTCCTAGTAAAATTGGGTTATTTTTTGTTTTTCTAATTAGGATTTGTGTCATTCTGTTAATTTCTTCATCTCTTCCAATTACAGGATCAAGTTCACCTTTTCTTGCTTTTTCAGTTAAATCAATTCCATATTTATTAAGTGCATCAAGATTTTCGTCTGCACTTTTGCTTTCAATTTTTGTATCACCTCTTATAGCCTCAAGAGTTTTTTTAAGTTCCATTAAATCTACATATTTTCCTAATACATCTTTAAATCTATCAAGATTTGCAATAAGCCAAGTATCAACTGCTACATACTTATCACCCATTCTTGTAGCAAGAGCTTCTGCTTGTTGCAAGCTATCAATTAATTCTCTTCCAATTCTAATAGACTCTTTTGTAATTTGGTCTACTTTTGGAAGTCTATCAACTGCAGATTTTACTTCAAGCTCAATTGCAACTTTATCAACTCCCATTTTATTAAGAGCTTGATTAAGCACAGTATTTGTATTTGTTAAAAGTCCCCATAATACATGTAATGGATGAACTTCTGGATTTTTATTATGAAGTGCAAGAGATAATCCACTCTCAATTGCTTCCATCATTTGATTTGTTAATTTTTCAAATAGTTTTTCCATTTTCTCTCCTCCTTAAAAGTTTTAGTTATCATAATTATATCAACTTTAGTCAATTTATGTCAAGTTATTTAAATCATTTTTATAGATTTTCTCCTTTTTATATTATTTCTTGATTTTTAATATAAATTAAAATAGAATTTCAAAAACTTCAAGGAGCCAAATTGAAAAAATTTTTGATTTTATTGATGATTAGTTTATCTTTATTTGCAAAAGAAACAAGACAGAGCAGATTAGCAGCCTATGAAAAGTTTGTAAAAGTAGTAAATATGATAGAAGCATATTATGTAGATGAATTAAATACCACTACTATTATAAACAAAGCTCTAAAAGGTTTATTGCCTCAATTAGATCCTCATTCAAGCTACCTTGATAAAAAAGCTTATAAAGAACTAAAAATTCAAACAAATGGTGAATTTGGAGGACTTGGAATTGTTGTTGGGATGAAAAATGGAGTCTTAACAGTAATCTCTCCAATAGATGGCACACCTGCCGCAAAAGCAGGACTTAAACCGGGCGATATTATTTTAATGATAAATAATAAAGCAACTCTTGATATGAGCTTAGATGAAGCAGTAAATTTAATGAGAGGAAAACCTGGAACAAAAATTACTCTAACAATTGTAAGAAAAGGAGAAAAACCTTTTAAAGTAACCATAACAAGAGCAATTATTAAAATCCAATCAGTAAAAGAAAAAAATATTAAAGGCTTCCCAAAAATTGCATATATTAGAATAACTTCATTTGATAAAAATGTAGTTCCATCTCTTAAAAAGATATTAAAAAATCTTAAAAAACAAGGCAAAGAAGGGATTATAATTGATTTAAGAAACAACCCAGGAGGTCTTTTAAATCAAGCAGTAGGAACTTTGGATTTATTTATTGACAAAGGAATTTTAGTATCGCAAAAAGGAAGAATTCCTAGCGAAAACTATGTATATTATGCTCATGAAGCAGGAACATACAAAAATATACCTATTGTAGTATTAGTAAATGGTGGAAGTGCTAGTGCTAGTGAAATTGTCGCTGGGAGCTTACAAGACCATAAAAGAGCAATAATTGTAGGAGAAAGAACATTTGGTAAAGGAAGCGTTCAAGCAATCTTGCCTGTAAATAAATATGAAGCTATTAGACTTACAGTTGCTAGATATTATCTTCCAAGTGGAAGAAGCATACAAGCAAAAGGAATAACTCCTGATATTATTGTACATCCGGGTAAAATCAAAAAAATAGAAGAAGGGGTTGAAATAAAAGAAGCTGATTTATTAAACCATTTAAGAGCAGAAGTTGCCAAAATAAAACATGAAAAACTAAAAAAACAAAATAACAAAAATGCACTAAATCCTCAAAATGATTTACAATTACTAACTGGAGCTGATATTTTAAAAGCTCTTATTATTTCTAAAGAAGCAAAGGAGAATAAATGAAACTTCTATACGAAGGAAAAGCAAAAAGAATTTATGAAACTCAAAACCCTAATGAAGTAATATGTGAATTTAAAGATTCATTAACTGCATTTAATGGAGAAAAAGCAGATACTCAAGCTGGCAAAGGCGCTCTTAATTGTGCTATTACAACTTTAATTTTTGAAGCTTTAGAAAAAGAAGGAATTCCTACTCATTTAATTAAAAAAATTGATGATACTAAACAATTAGTTAAAAAAGTTAAAATTATTCCTATTGAGGTAGTTGTAAGAAATATTGCCGCTGGTAGTTTATCTAAAAGATTAGGCCTTAAAGAAGGAGAAAAATTAGATTTTCCTATAGTTGAATTTTATTACAAAAATGATGAATTAAATGACCCTTTAATTAATGATGATCATGCTATGATTTTACATTTAGTAGATAATAGAAAAGAACTTGATACTCTAAGAGAATATGGAAGAAAAGTAAATGATTTTTTAATTAAATTTTTTGACAAAGTAGGCTTAATTTTAGTAGACTTCAAAATAGAATTTGGAAAAGATGAAAATGGAAATATCATCTTAGCAGATGAAATTACACCTGATAGCTGTAGACTTTGGGATAAAAAAACAGGTAAAAAAATGGATAAAGATTTATTTAGATTTGATTTAGGCGATATTAATGAAGCTTATACTGAAGTATTAAATAGATTAAAGGAAACAAAATGAAAATAGCGGTAAACGTTCATCTAAAAAAAGGTGTTCTTGACCCTCAAGGAAAAGCAGTTTTACATGCACTTGAAACACTTGGTTTTAAAGATGTAAAAGATGTAAGAGTTGGTAAACAGATTTTACTTGAAATTGATACAGCAGATAAACAAAAAGCTATTGAAGAAGCAAAAAAAATGGCGGATGAACTTTTAGCAAATCCTGTAATTGAAAATTATGAAATAGAGGTTAAGGAATGAAAGTAGGAGTTATTGTTTTTCCTGGAACAAACTGTGATAGAGATACAAAATGGGCATTTGAAAAAATAGGAGCAAAAGCTGAATTCATCTGGCACACTGAACATAACTTAAATGGTTTTGATTTGATAGTATTACCAGGTGGTTTTAGTTATGGAGACTATTTAAGAAGCGGTGCAATTGCAAGATTTTCTCCTGTTATGCAAAATGTAATAGAATTTGCAAAAAAAGGAGGATATGTTTTAGGAATTTGTAATGGATTTCAAATTTTGCTTGAATCTCACTTACTTCCTGGTGCAATGACAAGAAATGAAAATTTACACTTTATTTCTAAATTTCATCATTTAAAAGTTATAAATAACAATAATAAATTTTTACAAAATTTAAATATAGGTGAGATTATAAATATTCCTATTGCTCATGCTGAGGGAAATTATAAAGTTGATGAAGACCTACTTAAAGAAATGTATGATAATGAACAAGTTTTACTTAAATACTGTGATAAAGATGGAAATGAATTAAATCCAAATGGAAGTGTAGATTCTATAGCAGGAATATGCAATAAAGAAAAAAATGTATTTGGACTTATGCCTCATCCTGAAAGAGCGATGGAGAGCATATTAGGAGGAGTTGATGGAATTAGGATGTTAGAAGGCTTTCTTAAATGAAAAAAATTTTTTTAATTTTAATTCCTTTTTTCTTATTTGCTTATAAAGTTGATATACAAAAATGGGGTTCTAATTATACTTTTTATCAATTTCTAAAAGATAATCACCTACCACTTAGTATTTATTATAATCTTTCCACAAAACTAAAAAGAGAAGTAAGACACATCCAAAAAGGAACAATTTTTTTTATTCTAAGAGATAATAACAATTTTAAACAAGCTCTAATTCCTCTAAATGCTAAAAATCAATTACAAATAATAAAAAACAAAAATAAATTTTTAACAAAAATAGTTCCTATAATTTATGATTCAATAAAAAAAAGAGCTACTATTACTGTTAATCATTATTTATCTTATGATGTATATAAAGCAACGGGTTCTATGATACTTACTAGAAAACTTATAAACATTTTTAGTGACAAAGTTAATTTCAAAGCAATTCCTAAAAATACAATTATTAATGTAATTTATGATGAAAAAACTAGATTTGGAAAAGTTAGAGATATAAAAGTTTTATTTGCTTCTATTCAAAATAGATTTTATCATTATATAGCATTCTTAAATCCCTATGATGGTAGATATTATGATGAACATGCAAAAAGTTTAAAAGGTATGTTTTTACCAGCACCTCTTAAATATAAAAGAATATCTTCATATTTTGGAATGAGATTTCACCCTATTTTACATAAATGGTTAATGCATGATGGAATAGATTATGTAAATAAAATAGGTACCCCTATACATGCAGTAGCAGATGGGAAAATTATTTATAAAGGTTGGATTAGAGGATATGGGAGAGCTGTTGAAATCAAACATAAAGATGGATATATGACTCTTTATGCTCACCTTCATGGATGGCCAAAAGGGATATATGTAGGCAAATGGGTAAAACAAGGACAAGTTATAGGATATTTAGGAAACACTGGTCTTTCAACAGGGCCTCATCTTCATTTTGGAGTAATGCATTATGGAAGATGGATAAATCCTCTAAAAATAAAAAATTCAGCAAGAATTACCCTATGGGGTAAAAAAAGAAGAGAATTTTTAAGTTATATACAACAATTTATAAAACAAAATAATATAGCATTAAAATGAGAATATTATTAGCTTTTTTTATTCCTCTTTTCTTATTTGCTTCAGATTTTGTTATAAAATATGAAAATTTAAAACCTTTTTATTTTAAAAATCAAATAGTGAATTTAAAGTTTAAAATAATTTCTGCAAAACCAAATCTTTTTTTCTCTAACTCTTCAAATATAGATTTAAATATTACTCAAATAAATCCTTATATTTACCAACTAAACGCAAGATTTAAAGCCAATGATGAAAATAAAACTATTCAAATTTATACAAATAATGAAAGTAAAACTTTATATTTAAATAAAATTATAACAATAAAACCTCTCCCAAAAATAGAGAATTTTTGTGGAATACTTGCTAACAATTTAAAAATTATAAATCCAATATCATCAACTTTTGATAAAAACCAAACTATAGTATCATTTACTATAAAATGCAATAACTGCAATATAAATGATTTTAATTTAAGCAATAAAGAAAATTTAAAAGTCTTATCAAATAATGAAGCAACTTTTTATGTACTTTTACCTAAAAACCAAAAAAAATTAATTTTTTATTATTACAATCTTAAGCAAAATCAATATGATAAAATAGAGTTACCTATAATTATTAAAGAAAAAACTATAAGCACACAAACAAATATCAATCCAAACGAAAGTAAATTTTTTACACCCGTAAATTTATTATTATTAATACTTATAGCTTTATCTCTTATAATATTTTTAATATATCAAAAAGTCTGGTTATTAATATTTCCTTTATTTTTTGCATCTCTTATTCTAATACAATTTATTCCAAAAGGAGAAATTACCTTAAAAAAAGGTACAAAAGTTCAAATTTTACCTACACAAAACTCTACAGTATTTTATATAATTAAAAAAAATACCACTGTTAAAATACTAAATAAAAGAGGACATTATATAAAAATAAAAATAAACAACAAAATAGGATGGGTAAATGAAAATAATTGATTACATTAAATCTTTTTTCTCTATTGCTTATGGCTCAGCAGTATTAATTTTTACTTCCATAATGTGTGGCATTGATCCTAAAAATGAACTCAAATATAGAAAAAAAGCTTCAAAGATTCTAACTAATCTAATAGCAAAAGAAGTAATCATAGAAGGAGAAATTGATAAAAACGCTCAATTATTAATAGGCAATCATACTCATAATTTAGATATTGCATTAATGGAAAGCATTTATGATGAAAAATTAATTTGGGTAGCAAAAAAAGAGTTAGGAGAAATGCCTATTATTAAATATATGCTAATTAATACGGATATGATTTTAATTGATAGAAAAAACAAACGCTCAGTAATTCAAATGATAAAAGAAGTAAAAAATAGAATTGATAGAGGTTTTAAAGTAGTAGTATTCCCAGAAGGTACAAGAAACAAAGTCAATCCTAAAAAAATGCTACCATGGAAAAAAGGAGTAAAAGCTTTAGCAGAAAAACTAAATCCTAAAATTCAACCATTTGTAATAATAAACCTACCATTTGCTTTTAAAGATAAATTTTTAATTCAAAAACAGCGTATAAAAGTAATTTTTTTAGAAAGTTTTTATCCAGAAGATAATCCAAATTGGTATGAAGAGACAAGAATTAAAATGCAAGAAATTTTAGATAAAGAATATAAAAAGGAGGATAAATGAAATTTGATACATATTTAGCAATAGGTATTGGTGGATTTATAGGTGCTATTCTTAGAGCATATACAGCTGGATTGGTAAATCATGCATTTAAACATGATATACCATTTGGTACAGTAGCCGTAAATTTGATTGGAAGTTTTATATTAGGCTCTTTAATAGGGCTTATACAAGTATCTGCTATTCAAAATCCTTATTTAAAATCAATGCTGACTACAGGAATGATGGGAGCTTTTACTACTTTTTCTACTTTTGCAGTTGAAAGCTTCTTTTTAATGAAAAACGGACTTTTAATGGAAAGTTTAATCTATATTTCCTTAAATCTGTTTGGCTCAATTATTTTAGCAGCAGCTGGATATAAATCAATAATGGCAATCTTTGGATAATTTCTTAAAATTTATTATTACCCTTTGGGTAATATTTTTCATATTTTTGTTATATGAAATTTTTGATTATATAAAATTTAAGTTTTATTTAAAATCCTTAAAAGACAAACCATGCAAATGTAAAATATATCTTGAAAAACTTGATTATTACCAAAAAATACCTCAACATTTAAAAGAAATAATTGAATTTAAAATAAAAAGATTTTTAATTGAAAAAACTTTTATCCCAAAATATATGCAAATAGATGATGAAATAAAATGTCTTATAGCATTTTATGCATGTTTGCCTACAATTTCATACAAAAATTTTTGTTATCCTAGTCTCAAATATATATTTGTATATCCTCATACAATAATAAAAGAACATATTAATCAACATGGAATTGTAAAAAAAGAAATCTTAATAAGCGGAGAAAGCGTAGGTGATGCTGTTGTAATCGCATGGAATGAAGCAAAAAGAGAAATTTTTCATTATCAAAAAAGAAATGTAATAATTCATGAATTTGCGCACGAACTTGATTTTGAAGAAGGTATGATTGATGGAATTCCAATATTTGCTATAAAAGATTATGAACATTTTAAAAAAATATTTAATGAAACATTTAAAAAAGCATCCAAAGAAAAAATTTTAGATGAATATGCTTTTACAAATAAAGCCGAATTCTTTGCAGTTAGTAGTGAATATTTCTTTTTAAGACCTAAAACTTTAAAAATTCATTATCCTAAACTCTATGAAGAATATAAAAAAATTTTCAAATTTGATCCATTAGAAATAAAAAAATAAATTTTTTATAAAAACTCTTGCTTTTTTAAACTTTTTTTATTATAATTTCAATCCACAACGAAAAGTTGTGAATATGACCCGTTAGCTCAGTCGGTAGAGCATCTGCCTTTTAAGCAGAGGGCCGCTGGTTCGAATCCAGCACGGGTCACCATGAGTCCCCATCGTCTAGTGGTCTAGGATACCGCCCTTTCACGGCGGCGACACGGGTTCAAATCCCGTTGGGGATGCCACTTCATAATTTTCTTCACTTAAACATTTGACACCTAAAATAAACTTGGTCGCTTAGCTCAGTTGGGAGAGCACCAGCCTTACAAGCTGGGGGTCGCAGGTTCGAGCCCTGCAGCGACCACCAT
>JALVUH010000021.1 GCA_027035735.1 Nautiliaceae bacterium | reverse complement strand
CTACAACTTCCCAGTGTTTACCAAATCCAAGAGGTTTAAAAATTGGCGTTATCTCTTTTGAAATTTTTGCAAGATATGAAGTTTTAGGAGTTGAATTAGGTGGCAGGTTCATAACTCCCCACAAAATCACACTTGCAAAAACAATCAAAGTCCCAGCTCTTACTAAAAAGTCTTTTATATTTGGCCACATTAAATTCCATATAGCTTTCATAGTTGGAATATGATAGGTTGGAAGTTCTAAAAAAAAGGGCTTAACTTCATTTTTTGGCAATATTTTGTTTGCAATAAACGCTACAAAAAAAGCTACTGCAATTCCTAAAATATAAAGACTGACAATTATTAAAGCTTTATATTTGGCAAAAAAAAGAGATGCAAACAACACATAAATAGGAAATCTTGCACTGCAACTCATAAAAGGAATCATTAAAGCCAAAATCACTCTTTCTCTAAATGTGCTCATAGAACGAGTTGAATAGATTGCTGGGACATTGCATCCAAATCCTAAAATTAAAGAGATAAATCCGTTTCCTTTAAGTCCTATTTTTGAAGCTATTTTATCAAGTAAAAAACTAATTCTTGCCATATATCCGCTCTCTTGTAAAATAGCCATAAAAAAATATAAAAGTGCAAGAAGTGGCAAAAACGATAAAACAAGCCCAACACCTGCAATAATTCCATTTATTGTAAGTGAGCTTATCCAAGAAGGAAAAGGGGATAAAAAAATTTTTAATTTATCTGCTAAGTAATCTTGAAAAAACCAGTTTGTCCAGTTTACAAGAGGCTGTGAGCCTGAAAAAGTTAATTGAAAAACTAAAAACATTATTACAAAAAAAATTGGAATTCCAAGATATTTGTTAAGTAAAATATTATCTAATTTATCGCTTAAAATTACTTTGTCAATTATCGGTTTTTTAAGCACTTTTTCTAAAATTTCATCAATTTTTTGATATCTATACTCCACAATAAACTTTTTAACATCCATTCCAAAATGTTTTTTAAGTCTATTTTGTGCCTCTTTTGTAAAATTTAAAATTTCGGGATAATCTTTTAGTTTGTTAAAGGCAAATTCATCATTTTCAAGCAGTTTAACCGCTAAAAATCTTTTGATATTACAATCAATATTTTTCATTTTGTTTATTAAAAATTCAATCTCTTTTTCAATATGCTCTTGATAAGAAAATGGTTTTGGAATTTTTTGATTTTTTACATTTTGATAGATTTTTTCTATTATCTCTTTTTTTCCAAGACCTCTTGATGCAATGGTTGGAATTATGTCCATATCAAGCAGTTTTGAAAACTCTTTTAAATTAACTTCATAACCTCTTTTTTTAAATTCATCAAACATATTAAGTGCTAAAATCATTGGTTTTTGCAAATCAATTAATTCAAGAGTTAAATATAAATTTCTTCTTAAATCTGTTGAATTTACAACATTTATAATTCCATCAATTATATCAGAACAGATTACTTCTCTTGTTACTTTTTCTTCGATAGAGTAGGGTGAGAGTGTATAAGTCCCTGGCAAATCTACTAAATGGATAGTCTCGTTTTTATATTTAAAAGTGACTTCTTTTTTCTCAACCGTAACACCGCTCCAATTTCCAACTTCTAAATCACTTCCGGCTATTGCGTTAATAAGTGCCGTTTTTCCAGTATTTGGATTTCCTACAAATGCTATTTCCATTATTTTTCCTTAAATAATTCTACTTCAATTTTTTTAGCGTCTTCATTTCTTATAGCAATAGTTGTATTTCCTATCTTTATGGCGATTGGGTCATTAAAGGGAGCTTTTTTAACTATTTTTATTGGAGTATTTAAAATTCCAAGTTCAATTAGTCTGTTTTTAAGCTCTTTAATATCTCCTATACTTCTTACAATTCCGCTCTCTCCAACTTCCATATCAGATAATTTTTTTCTCATAAATTGCCTTCCATAATTAAATTAATATTGAGTTTATTTAATCAATATTTAATAATCAAAAACTGCACTAAAAGCCCTATAATAAAAACATATAAAACATTAAGTTTAAAATATTTAACTGTTATGAATGCAAAAACAGCATAAATAAAATTTAATTGATTTGTAAGGGCAATTTTCCCAAGAGATAATCCAACAAAAAAAATCATTCCTGTAAATGAAGCAAGAAGAGATTTTAATATTTTTTGAATAAAACTTAGATGTTTTATTTTTTCATAAATTTCACTCATTAAAATAGTATAAAAAAATGAAGGATAAAAAATTCCAATAGTTGCCAAAATTGCTCCAATAATTGAAGATACTTTATACCCTATAAAAGTAGCCGTTATTAAAAATGGTCCGGGAGTAATTTGACCAAATGCTACTGCATCAGCAAACTCTTTTAGGCTCATCCAGTGGTTTTTCAATACCACATCTTCAAGTAAAGGCAAAATCGTCATTCCATTTCCAAAAGCAACCGCTCCTACTTTAAACATTTCAAATAAAAGTTTGCTTTTAAAATATCCATAAATCAATAGAGCTAAAAATAAAATTCCGCTAATAATAATTGGCTTAAAATTTATTTTTTTATCGCTTTTTTCTTCTGTTTTTGGGGCTTTAAAAAATATTGAAGCTAAAAAAGCAAATAAAATCACATAAAAAGCATCTATTTTATAAAGCATCAAAATAAATGAAATTGAAGCAACTACCGAGCTTATTTTATCTTTTACATATTTATTTCCAAAATCAAGTGCCACTTTTATGATAATTCCTATTACCATTGCTTCAAGAGCACTGAAAAAAGGATGAATATAAGATATTTTGCCATAATGAAAAT
>JALVUH010000020.1 GCA_027035735.1 Nautiliaceae bacterium | reverse complement strand
TAATTCCGCTAATTCTATCAATTACTTTAAATACAGCATCAATTGTTCCCTCACCTATTGCTGCATCTACAAAAATTTTATCTTCATATTTAATTTTTGCAGCAGCACTTGGCATTCCATCAGAACAATCATTTAATTGAAGCGAAATAAGTTCATATACTTTTGGCGTTTTATCACTTGCTTCATTAATTAAAGCCAAAATATCTTCATCATAAATCTCTTTTTTCTTATCTGCTAATTTTTTAAATTTCATAAATAATTCATTAAGTTCTTCTTCGCTTATATCGCTAAATCCAAGAGCCTCAAGTTTTTTCTTAAACGCATGACGACCGCTGTGTTTTCCAAGAACAATAGTATCTTTTACATCAAGTCCAATATCTTCAGCTCTCATAATTTCATATGTTTCTTTATGTTTAAGCACTCCATCTTGATGGATTCCACTCTCATGAGCAAATGCATTTCTTCCTACAATTGCTTTATTTGGTTGAGGCTCAATTCCTGTAACTGATGCTACAAGCCTACTTGTTGGGTAAATCTCTTTTGTATTAATTCTTGTATCAATCCCTTCAAATAAATCACGTCTAACTTTTATTGCCATTACAATCTCTTCCAAAGCGGCATTACCAGCTCTCTCACCTAGTCCATTAATTGTACACTCCACCTGTCTTGCTCCATTTAAGATTGAATAAAGTGAATTTGCCGTTGCAAGTCCTAAGTCATTATGACAATGAACTGAAAAAGTTATATCTTTTGGAAAATATTCAACTAATTCTTTTATCATTTCACCCATTTCTGTTGGAAATCTGTATCCCACAGTATCAGGAATATTAATAGTTTTTGCTCCAGCTTCAATTACAGCGCTAATAATCTCTTTTAAAAAGCTCATTTCACTTCTTCCAGCATCTTCACAGCTAAATTCTACATCATCAACAAATGTTCTAGCATATTTAACTGCATTTACAGCTCTTTTTATAACTTCATCTGGAGTCATTCTAAGTTTATATTCCATATGAATAGGACTTGTTGCAATAAAAGTATGAATTCTTTTTAATGGTGCTGGTTCAATTGCTTTTGCTGCTGCTTCAATATCGCTTTCAAGTGCTCTTGCTAATGAACAAACAGTTGAATTTGTAATTTCTTTTGCAATCATATTAATAGCTTCAAAATCTCCAGGAGATGCTGCCGCAAAACCTGCTTCAATTATATCTACTCTTAATTTTTCAAGCTGTTTTGCTACTTTAATTTTTTCTTCAATAGTCATACTAGCCCCAGGAGATTGTTCTCCATCTCTTAAAGTAGTATCAAAAATTTTAACCATTTCCATATTAATCCTTTATAGACTATAAATTTTCGTAATTATACTAAAAAGTAAAATAACTATCAAGGGAAAAAAATTATTATTTACTAATTTTTTGTGCTTTAATGATTCCTTTTATTCCTCTAACTACCCCATAAAATGTATAAATTGTAAGTAGCAAAGCAATTGACTCTATCGGATACAAATATATAAATGAAGCTATAATAATAATTAAAACTAAAATTTTAATAGCCACATTTTTGTTAAAATTAATTTTTTTAAAACTCGGATATCTAAAATTACTAACCATTAAAAATGCTAAAAACAATGCCCCAAGTAAAATTAATATATTAAGTCCTCCATGATATTTAATATCAAGCATTATCCAACTACTAAGAACCACAGCAGCTGTTGGAATAGGAAGACCTATAAAATATCTTGGGTCAAGCTCACCTGTTGTTACATTAAATCTTGCAAGTCTTATAGCTCCAAAAACCACAAAAAGACCACTTACTAATGCTCCAAATTTTCCATAATTTTGACCAATTGCAAAAAAAAGCATCATGGCAGGAGCTACTCCAAATGCTACTAAATCAGCTAATGAATCAAATTCCACTCCAAATTTTGAAGTAGTATTTGTAAGTCTTGCAACTCTTCCATCAAGTCCATCAGCTATTAATGATAAAACTATATAAATAAATGCTTTTTCAAATTTTCCTTGAGATGAAGCAATTATACTCATAACTCCAAAAAAAGCACTAAGTGCCGTAAAAAAATTTGGAAGTAAATAAGCTAAATTAATTTTCATTTATATATCCTATTAAACTCTCACCTGCTTTAACTTTTTGAAACTCTGTAACTTTAATTATACTATTTTTTGGAAGATACACATCTACTTGAGAACCAAACATTATCATTCCATATCTCTCAGCAAGTTTAATAGGTCCTAAATCTCTAAACATTATAATTCTTCTTGTTATAAATCCAGCAATTTGATTTACTACAACCTGAGCTAATTTATTTTCAAAAAGAACTCTATTTTGTTCATTAAGCTCACTTGCTTTTTCATCGCTTAAAAATAAAAATTCTCCATGGATATACTCTCTTGCACTCATTTCACCTTCAATAGGGCTTCTTTGAACATGTACATCCAAAAGAGAAAGTTTTATAGAAATTTTTATAGCTTCTTTTTTTGTAATCGGTGAAATAGCTTCAGTTATAGAAATAATAGTCCCATCACTTGGGGAAATTATTGCATTAGAGGAGTTATCCTCTGGTATTCTTTCTGGATTTCTAAAAAAATAAACAAAAAACAAAAAAAGAGCGAAAAAACCTATTTGAAAAATCAAAGGAAATGAAAAAAATAATGATATTAAAAATATAATCAAACTAACTATTATAAAAGGATAACCTTCTTTAAGAATTATTTCCGTCTTCATTTTTATCCTCTTTTTCATTTGAATTATTTTCATTATTATTAATAATCTCTTCTAACTTACCTTCATCATATGCTTTAATAAGTTCTCTTACTCTATCACCTTCAATTACTTCTTTTTCATAAAGTTCTTTTACCATCTGCTCAATTACAGGTGCATATTTTTTTAGTTTTTCTTTTACTATTTTATATCTATCATTTAAAAAATTTTTTACGAAATTATCTACTTCTTCTTGAATTTTTTCTGAATAATCTTTGCTCTCAGCAAATCCACCTAAAAATCTATTTGTTTGTTTTTCAAGAACCATAAGTCCTGCTACATCGCTCATACCATACATTTTAACCATTGATTTGACAATATCAGTGGCTCTTTCAAGGTCATTACTTGCACCTGTTGAAATTTCTCCTATAAACACTTCTTCAGCTGCTCTTCCTCCAAGTAGAGTATCCACTTCTGCAATTAGTTCATGCTTTTGCATTAAATATTTATCTTCTTCTGGAAGATTTAGCGTATATCCAAGAGCTGCAAGTCCACGTGGAACAATAGAAACTTTTTTAACTTTTCTAGCACCTTCAGTAGTTTCTGCAATTACAGCATGGCCACTCTCATGATAAGCTACAATTTTCTTATCTTTTTCATTTAGTCTTCTACTTTTTTTCTCAAGTCCTGCAATTTGTCTCTCAACTGCTTCAAGAAATTCTTCTTGATTTACCTCTTTTTTACCTTTTCTTCCTGCAAGAAGTGCCGCTTCATTTACAATATTTGCCAAATCTGCTCCCACAAGCCCCGCTGTAATCCTTGCAATCTCTTCTAAATTTACATCTTTTCCTACTTTTATTTTTTTAACATGAACTTTTAAAATTTCAAGTCTTCCTTTAAAATCAGGCTTATCTACTAAAACTTGTCTATCAAATCTCCCAGGTCTTAAAAGTGCTGGATCAAGAACTTCTGGACGGTTTGTAGCTGCAAGTACAATTACTGGCTCATCAGAATCAAATCCATCCATTTCAGCAAGTAATTGATTTAAGGTTTGCTCCCTCTCATCATTGCCTCCCATAGGCCCACCAATAGCTCTACTTTTACCAATAGCATCAATTTCATCAATAAAAATAATACTTGGAGCTTCTTTTTTTGCTTGATTAAATAAATCTCTAACTCTTGCAGCACCAACTCCTACAAACATTTCAATAAAACTACTACCATTAACTGCAAAAAATGGAACATCAGCTTCTCCTGCAACTGCTTTTGCTAAAAGAGTTTTACCTGTACCAGGAGGCCCTACTAAAAGAACTCCTTTTGGAATTTTTGCTCCAAGCTCAGTATATCTCTCTGGATTTTTTAGAAAATCAACAATTTCCTTAACTTCCTCTTTTGCTTCTTCATTTCCAGCAACATCATCAAATTTTACATTTGGTTTTTCAGATTTTATAAGGCCTTTTGCACTTCCAAATCCAAGCACCCCTCCCATACCTTTTTGCATTCGGCTTGCCAAAAACATCCAAATAGCAAAAAAAATAAATATAGGAATAATCCATCCAAAAATTAAATCACTTAGCCAATTATTATCATTAATCGCACCATATGGAACATGGTATTTATCAAGAATTTCTACTAAAGTTGGGTCATTTGGTACTTTTGCAACGGTAAATACTTCTCCATTTTTCAATTTTACTTTTACCGTATTTCTTCCAATAGCTACATATGCAAGTTTCCCTTCTTTTGCCAATCTTTTAATATCAGAATATGTAAAAGTTACGACTTGATTTTGAGTGGTTAAATTATTTACTTCATTAACTGCATTTGGAGCAATACTTCTAAAAATTAAAATTATTAAAATAGCAAAAATTATAAAAAGAAGTAATGGATTTTGATTAAAAAAATTATTATTCTTATTATTCTTCTTATCCGCCATTCATATCCTTTCTAAAAACAAGTGTAACCCACTCATTCTCTTTTATTTCATCTATTAATTTTAAATCTTTATATTTTTCTATTACTCTGTCTTTATATTTGTCTATTATACCGGAAAGAATTAAAATATTATTAACTTTTGATTTTATATCATTGGCTAAAAAAATTAACACATCAGCAATAATATTTGCTACCACTACATCATATTTTTTATTAGTTTGATTAGCACTCCCTTCCCATATATTTTCATATTTTACATTATTTAATTCAAAATTTTCTTTTGCACTTTTTATTGCAAGTGGGTCTGTATCACAAGCATCTACTTTTGCTCCAAGTTTTGCCGCTACAATACCTAAAATTCCACTACCACACCCTACATCAAGAAGAGTATTGTCTTTTTTTACATATTTTTTCAAAGCTTTTACACAACTTCTTGTAGTCTCATGATGCCCACTTCCAAAAGCAAGAGCAGGGTCAATTGTAATATTAATTTTATTTTCTTTTTCAGGATACCAACTTGGATGAATATAAAATTCTTCAATTTCCACAGGTTTTATTGATTTTTTATAATTTTCTATCCAATCTTTATTTTCTTTTTCTTTTATTTCAATATCCAAATTTATTTTTTCGCTAAAAATTTCTTCTAATGCTTTTATATAATCTTTTAATTCATCTATTAAATCATCTAATTTTTCATCACTTCTTAAAATTAAAGTATTACCGGCTTCTTCAATACCATTATTAAATCTCTCAATTAAAAAATTTGCTATTTCTTCTTTGTGAGATGAGGGAGTAATATAAATTTCATAAAAAATATTTCTCATAGCATCTTCAATTGTTCTAATTTTTCTCTAATTTTTTCTTCATTAAATGGTTTAACTATATAGCTATTTACACCAGCTTGAACAGCTTTAAGTACTTCTGCTTTTCCTCCCTCTGTTGTAACCATAATAATTTTAACGCCTTTACCTTTTTTAATATCATACATAAATTTACTCATCTCTTTAACTTTTCCATCTTTTCCTTTTATTTTAACTTTTTCATCCTTACTTCCAAGGATTCCTCTACTGACCTCATCCGCTCTAACTGCCTTTAGAAAATCATATCCATTCATCTCTGGCATATTCCAATCAAGCAAAATCAAATCAATATCATCTTTATATTTTTGCCAAATTTCCCATGCCACTTTTCCATTTTCAGCTTCTAAAAAATCATTAGGATTAAATCCAAGTTTTTTTAATACATTTTTTATAATTCTTCTCATAGTTGAGCTATCATCTACAATTAAAATCTTACCCATTAGTAATCCTTTAAAATTTTTTCTAAATTTATTTTACCTTCATAAAAGGCTTTTCCAATAATAACTCCATAAATACCATTCTCTTTTACTTTTTTTATATCTTCAACGCTTGCCACACCTCCACTTGCAATTACTCTCTTTTGGCTAGCTTTCATAATATCTAAAATAAAATCTATATTAAGTCCACTCAGTGTTCCATCTTTTGAAATATCAGTTGCAATTATACACTCAATTTTTGAATTTTCATAAATTTTTGCAAGTTCAACTGCTTTAATGCCTTCACTTTTTCCCCATCCATCAACTGCAACATATCCATTTTTTGCATCAATACCTATTGCTATAGGATATTTATCGGCTAAATCAATTACTTTTTTAGGCTCTCTTGCTGCAATACTTCCTAAAATAACTCTATCAATTCCTAAATCAAGATATTTTTTAATTGTATCCTCATCTCTAATTCCACCACCAAGTTGAATTTTTAAAGATGTGTTTTTTCTAATTTTTTCAATTTGCTCTATATTTTTAGGCTCACCTGCAAATGCTCCATTCAAATCTACAATATGAAGCCACCTAGCTCCCATATCTTCAAATCTTTTAGCAAGCTCCCATGGCTCATTGCTATAAACTTTCGCACTCTCCATCAAACCTTTTGTAAGTCTAACAGCCTTACCATCTTTTAAATCTATTGCTGGAAAAATCTCCATTTTATTCTCCTAACTTTACAAAATTTTTAAGTATTTTAAGTCCTTCATTATGGCTTTTTTCTGGATGCGGTTGAATACCAAAAACATTATCTTTATTTACTGCACTTACAAATTCATATCCGTAAATTGTTTTTCCAATTACATATTTTTCATCACAAACTGCATGTAAAGAATGAACAAAATATAAATAAGGATTATTAAGCTCTTTAAAAAGAGGTGAATTATTATTAAAAAGTTTATTCCACCCCATATGCGGAATTTTATGCTCACCCACTCTTTGTTTATCAAAATAGACTACTTCCCCTTTAATAAATCCAAGTCCTTTATTTTCTCCAAATTCTTCTGATTTTTCAAATAAAAGCTGCATTCCAAGACAAACTCCTAGCAAATATTTTCCACTTTTTACAAATTCTTTAATAGCTTCATCCATTCCTGTAGATTTTAAATGCTTAATTGCATCTCCAAAAGCCCCAACTCCTGGTAGGATTAATTTATCATAATTTTTTATATTTTCTGGATTTTTTACAATTTCCGCATTTGCACCTATTTTTTTAAAAGCATTTTTAACGCTTGCCAAATTTCCCATATTATAATCAACTATTCCTATTTTCATAAACTTCCTTTATTGTATATCTTTACCAACTGATTTCATATAATAAGCAAGTCCTATAAGTAAAAATGTTACAGAACCAATTAAAATAGAAGCATATATGAGCATTTTAGGATCAATCATAGCAAATTTAAATACAAGCATCAAACCTTCAATTGCAAGAGCTATTACAATACTTCCCAAAAATTTTATCATTGTCTTATGAATTGCAAAAGGATGTTCTTCTTTTTCTCCAATTACCTCTTCAAAAAGTAAAGTTTTAACTAAATCAAAAAGTGCTAAAGATAAAGTAATTAAAATAGTAGATTCAAACATTTTTTTAACTTCAATATTTGAAATTGTATATGTAAAAAACATTTTAACTCCATCAATAAATAACAAAACACAAATAGAAAATAAAGCACCTGCAAAAATTCCATATACTGCTCTATTGAATAAATGTGCCCAATTTTCCCCTTTTTCTTGTTTTACAAACTTTAAAAGCTCATCTAAAGGAATATCAATAACAGCTACATATAAAAGCTCTCCTCTATCATTAAAAATAGGCATGGCAGCACTAACAACCATTTCTCCTCCAACTAAACTTGGATATGGATCAGTTAAAATACATTTTTTCTCTTTAACTGCTTTATAAAAATATGTTCTATTTGATTGATTAAATTCAATTTCAAAATTTTTATATTTATCTTTTAAAGTAATCATTTTACTAATTTGTTTTCCTGCAGCATCTAAAATATATGCGGCATTTGCACTTGGTAACTCATGAATAATTCTCTCAAGTCCTTCATAAATCACATCAACACTAATATTTGGAAGTCTATTTGGCAAATTTCTTTGAAGCAAATAACAAAAATATGCTCTTGCCTCTTTTCTTATTTTTTGAAATTCTTTAATTTCTCTAATATGCATATTCCCCTCCTAAAATATTCAATAATTCTTCAATACAAAGTCCCATTGCCGTAGATTCATAACCTTTTACATTTTTTATATATTTTTTACAAAATCCCTCAACCATACATGCTCCTGCTTTTCCTCTCCACTCTCCACTTTTAATATAATTTTCTAAATCTTTTTCATCAAATTCTTTAAATTCATAAATAGTCTCATCAACTCTTCCAAAAATTTGTCCTCTAAACCTTACCCACATAGCAGTTATAATTTTTATCTCTTTTCCACTTTGAGCTAAAAGAATCTCTCTTGCTTCTTTCTCATTTTTTGCTTTTCTTAAAATTTTTACACCATCAGTTACTACTGTATCAGCAGTTACAATATCTTCTATTTTAAAACATTTAACACACTCTTTAAATTTACCAAGACTTGCTATCGTTACAAATTCATAAGGATCAGAAGTTTTTATTTGTTCTTCGTCAAAACCACAAGATTTTTGAATAAATTTTATCCCTGCATTTTCTAAAAGCTTAGCTCTAGTTGTAGAACTACTACATAAAATTAACATAAAAAACCTTATAGCTTTTATTGAAATTGTAGCAAATTAATAATGAAAAATATATTTAAAGATATTTTTACCATCAAAAGAGCAAACTTCATACTTAATATTATACTTATCACAAATATTTTTTACTATATTAAGTCCTATCCCAAGCCCTCTTTTATGAGAATGTTCTCTGTAATTTTTTTCAAAAATTTTTTCAGGGTTTTTAATCCTATCTCCAATAGATTCTATTTGTAAAATAAAACCTTTATCTATTTTTTTTAATAAAATTCTTATATCTTTTCCTTTTGAATAATCAATAGCATTTGAAATATTATTATCTATTAATCTTTCAAGTTCTACTTTATTAATATCAAAATAAATATCATCATCAATTTCATAAACTAAATTTTTATCTCTTGCTTTTGCAAGTGGCATAAAAAATTCAACTCTTGATTTTACAATCTCGGATACATTTAATTTTACAGGTTTATATACTACTGCATCTTTTGCCGCAAGATAAGACAAATCCTCATAAGAATTAGTAAGCATAGCAATTGCTGCTTCTATTTCATTTAAAGTATCTTCCATATTCTTATCTTTAAGTTGCATTCTTAAAAAATCACTATTTAAAGTAATAATACTAAGAGGAGTTTTTAACTGATGAACCGTATCAACTATAAATCTTTTATTTTCCATAAGCAATTTTTTATTTTTTTCTATCTCTTCATTTAATCTATTTCTATACCAATTATAAGTTTCTGCTAAATCATCAAGTTCTTTAATAAAAGAATTTGGTTTTGCAAGAGGTTTATTATCTTTCATATGCTTTACTAAATCTTTTAATTTTAAACTTATGTAAGTGATTATAAATCTTATAAAAATAATTAAAAGAGTTAAAGAAATTAAAATTATAAAAAATCTAGTTCTAATATTATCTATATCTTTCTCTAAAATATAAGTAGAAAATTTATTTTGAATAATTAAACGATTTGAAAGATTTTTAAAAAAACCTTCTGTAAGAGTATAAGTAATATAGACATGTTTATTCAAATGTAACTTATCCAAAATATTATTATGAGTATGAAAAAGATGCAAAATAATAGGAGCTAATTTTTCAAAATCCAACTCTTTATTATGTATTATATTTTTATATTTATCATATAAATCTAAATGTTTTAAAATTTTGATTAGTATTTGTGTAGTATTTTTCATAACATATTCAATTGATTTTTTAGGTTGATATCTTTTTTTAAAATTTACAGGATAAATTAAATATTTATCCATAAAATATAATTTTATATCACTTAAATCTCTATATTTATTCAAAATTTTTAAATAAATATCTCTTAATTTTGGATATATATCTACCACATATGCTAATTGTAATAAATATTTTTTATCTGGAGAAAGAATCAAAAAATATCTCTTTAAAGTAAAAGAAGAATAATCAAATATCAAATAAGAAATATCTATTTTTTCTTTACCACTAAAAACTTTCTCAAAAACTTTTTTATATTTTGAAAATTTACCCAAATCTAAACCTAAATCAGGTTTATATGAAGCTTTTATTATCTTATAATTTCTATCAATAACAAAAACTTGATAATATCCTTCACCTTTATTTTCTTTATTTAATATTCTAGCTACTTTATCTGGGTCAAAGGATTTTATATCATGATACAAAAGAAACAAAGAGTTTAAAACTCTTAAATTATCATTTAAATGTGTTTTGAAAATAATTTCAATATTACTTAAAAGATTATTAAAATCACTTTTTATTTGTATTGTTTTTGCATATTCTTTACTTTTATAACTATTTATTAAATTTTTTTTACTATACCAATATTGAATATAAAGCAATACTCCTAACACAATAATAAATATAAATAATAAATAATCTTTTTGAAGTTTAATTTTCCACTTCAAATCTATAACCTATACCTACTACAGTTTTTATATAATCTTTATCAAATTTTTTTCTAATTTCATTAATTAATTGTCTTAAAGGATAATTATCTTTTTTTTCTCCTTCCCAAACATAATCAATAATTTTTTGATTAGGAACTGTTTTATTTATATTTTTAAGTAAAATATGAAGTAATCTTTTCTCTTTTTTTCTTAGATTTATTCTTTCTCCATTTTTAAAAAGTTCATCATCATCAAATCTAAATTCATAATTATCAAATTTAAAAGAATTTTCTTTATTTAAAAGATGTTTTACTCTAACTTCTAACTCTTTTACATGAAATGGTTTTTTAATATAATCATCACAGCCATATTCATATGCTTTTTCAAAATAATACTCATCTACACTTGCTGTAATCATAATTATAAATCCGTCATTATATAACTCTCTTATATATTTAACTACTTCTAATCCAGATATTCTTGGCACATTTATATCAATTAAATATAAATCAAAAGATTTCTCTTTTATTCTTTCTACCGCTTTTAATCCATCATCTATAATTTCTACTTCAAAATTTTTTGTTTCCAAAATTTTTTTTACAATTTTTGCAAGCTGTAAATCATCTTCTACTACTAAAACTTCCATTTCACCTCTTTTTGCTGTTATTATATTAAATTAATGTTAAATTAATGTAAAAATTTTTCTTTTGCTTTTTTTATTAATTCATCAATTTTATTTATATCTTTTCCACCACCTTGAGCAAAATCACTCTTTCCTCCACCTTTTCCACCAACAATTGGAGCAAACTCTTTAATAATTTCACCTGCTTTAATTTCTGGTATTTTACTTACTGCTACAATTTGAACTTTTCCTTTATTTTCACCCACAAGCAGTGCTACTAAATTATCAATTCTACCTTTTAAATCAGTTGCTATTTCTCTTAAATTTGCGTTATCTATTCTCTCAATTACAAAATTAATTCCATTTTTCTGAGTTGGTTTAATCTCTTTAACAGCTGCTTTTTGAAGATTTTTAATCTCTTCTTTTAATTTTTTAATCTCTTCTTTTTGTCTTGCAATAAACTCTTTAACATCTTTTGCTTTATTTTCCGCCTTAATCTCTTCTACTAAATTGATATGATTTTTAGCATATTCATAAGCACTAAGCCCTGCTACTGCTTCAATTCTCCTAACTCCAGCGCTAACACCACTCTCTTTAGTTATATAAAAACTTCCAATTTCAGCTGTATTTTTCACATGAGTCCCACCACAAAGCTCAACACTAAAATCACCAAATTCAACTACTCTTACAATCTTGCCATACTTCTCACCAAAAAGTGCCATAGCACCTTTAGCTTTTGCCTCATCTATACTCATCTCTTGTGTTTTTCCTTCAATTCCTCTAGCTATTACATTATTTACCATATCTTGGATTTTTTCTATTTCTTCTTTAGTTAAAGCTTTTGGATGAGTAAAGTCAAATCTAAGTCTATTAGCTTCTACTAAAGACCCAGCCTGAGTTACATGCTCTCCTAAAACTTTTCTTAGGGCTGAGTGAAGCAAGTGAGTAGCTGAGTGATGTTTTGCTATTTCTCTTCTTGCTTCATCAACTATTGCTTCAACCTCATCGCCTACTTTTAATTTTGCCTCAACTACTTTTGATAAATTTCTCTCATCAAATTTTTGAGTATC
>JALVUH010000019.1 GCA_027035735.1 Nautiliaceae bacterium | reverse complement strand
GGTCGGAGTGGAGGGACTCGAACCCCCGACCCCCTGGTCCCAAACCAGGTGCGCTAACCAAACTGCGCTACACTCCGTTTGTGGATTGAAATTATAAGAAAAAATATTTTAATTGTCAAGAGATTTTAATATTATTATTTCAAATTCTAAAAAATTTATTGGAAACTCTTTTAAAAATTTTTTAATTTCTTTAATATTTCCTTTTACTTTTGAATTTACCCCTGAAAATTTAATATATTCAAACATTTCTTTAGGAGAATTAAATTCTATTTTGTAAGTCAATATTTCTATATTAGGATTTAAAATTTTAGAAGCTTTTAAAATAACTTCTTTTGAATGAATAGGAGAAACAACATTTAAATACTTATGAAAAGTTTTAAAAGTATTTGATGTAAAAATAGCTAAGAGATAATCTTTTTGTAAATTTTTAATTTCTTTAAAAACAAACTCCAAATCATCAGCCCATTGAAGAGCTGAAAAAGAAACAATTTGGTCAAAATCATATTTTTTAATTACATCAAAACACTCTTTAGTATTAAAATCAAGCTTTAAAGTATTACAAGGATTAAGTTTTAACATATTTTCACTATTATCAATTCCCAAATAAAAATCAAATTTTTTATATTTACAAAGCCCTTCACTACCACATCCAAGATCAATTATTTTTGATTTCAAAAAAGGTAAGTATTTTTTAATAATTTCTTTTTGAATAATATTGTATTTACCATAACTATAAGCAAACTTTTCAAAACTTTTAAGACCCATTTTTTCCCATCTTTAAATTGTGATATAATTCTATCAAAAAAGGTTATTGATGATTGGTATATTTTTTTCAATTCAAATTATATTAGCGATTATACTTATAATTCTTGCTCTTCTTAATAAGTCAAGTTCTATGGGATTTGGTACATATGCAAGTAGCAATGATTCTGTTTTTGGTGCAAAAGGACCTATGGACTTTTTAACAAAAGCAACTTTAACAGTTGGTTTTCTATTAGTATTGAATACTTTAACATTAGTTTATTTATACAACAAACAAGCAAATACATCCGTACTTGATGAAGTAAAAATTCACAAAACTACTACTCCTAAAAATATTCCAACTGTTCCTTCAATTCCTACAAAATGAAAAAATTAATTTTATTTTTTCCTTTTTTTCTATTTGCAGCCCATATTTTTGTACTTCATAGAGTAGATGATTTTAGATACCCATCAACTAACATAAGTTCTAAATTATTAGAAAAAGATATTAAATATTTACTAAAACATCATTATAAAATAGTTAAATTATCCACTCTTGTAAAAAGAATAGAAAATAATGAATCAGTAAAAAATTATGTAGTATTTACTATTGATGATACTTTTAAAAGTTTTTATAAAAATGGACTTCCTATTTTTATAAAATATAAAGTTCCTTTTACTCTTTTTGTATATGTGCAAGCAACAGACGAGCATTACGGAGATTATATGACATGGAAGCAAGTAAAAAACGCTGCAAAATATGGAGAATTAGGGATACATAGCTGGGCTCATCCTCATTTAGCAATGCTTAGTAATAAACAAATTATAAAAGACACTCAAAAAGCAATCAATATATTCAAAAAAAATATGGGATATGTACCAAATATGTATGCATATCCATATGGTGAATATAACAAAAGAGTAAAAAAAATTATAAACAAATTTTTTAAAATAATATGTAATCAAAATGTAGGAGCTGTAAATAAATATTCGCCAATTAACGATCTTGATAGAATAGCTATTACAGGTAATGTTAATATTGCCCAAAAATTAAAAATAGGTATTTTAAACGTTGATAATTTAAAAATAAAAAGAGAAAAAAATACCATAAAAGAGATAAGTGGAAAAGTTAAATATCCTTATGTATTTATTTATATAACTACTCTTGGGTGGAAAAAAGTTAAAACAAAAAATGGATATTTTGATTATAAACCAAATTTTACTTTAAAAAAATATAGAAATAGAGTAATCATAAGATATAATAATAAATTAAAAACAACATTAATTTTAAAGGAGGAGTAATGGAGAGTGTTTTTGAATTTGCAAAAGATCATATGCAAAAAAGTATAGAAGTACTAAAAAAAGATTTAAATACTCTTAGAACTGGAAGAGTTTCAATTCATGTACTTGATGGAGTTAAAGTTGAATATTATGGAGCACCCACTCCATTAAATCAAGTGGCAAACATTAATGCAATTGATGCTACTACAATCGTGGTAAGCCCATGGGATAAATCAATTGTAAAAGATATAGAAAAAGCTATCCAAGAAGCAAATGTAGGAGCTAATCCAAATAATGATGGACAAGATATTAAATTATATTTTCCTCCGATGACAGAAGAAGAGAGAAAAAAACAAGCAAAAAAAGCAAAAGAATTTGGTGAAAAAGCAAAAATTGCTATTAGAAATGTTAGACGTGAAGCAAATGATAAAATCAAAAAAATGTTTAAAAATAAAGAGATAACAGAAGATGATGAAAGAAGAGGACTTGAAGAAGTTCAAAAAATTACTGATGAGTTTGTAGCTAAAGTTGATGAGATAGTAAATAAAAAAATTGATGATGTTATGAGAGTATAAAATGAATGTAAAAGAGATTTATGAAAAACACGGAGCATTACTTAAAGGGCATTTTTTATTAAGTAGTGGAAAGCACAGTGAATATTATCTTCAAAGTGCAAGAGTATTAGAGCATCCTGAAGTTGCAGAAGTTTTAGCAAAAGAGCTTGCAAAACAAATTAAAGAAGCTGGAATTGAAGTAGATACAGTTTGTTCTCCTGCAATAGGAGGCTTACTTGCTGG
>JALVUH010000018.1 GCA_027035735.1 Nautiliaceae bacterium | reverse complement strand
GGAAAACTTGAAGAAGAGTTTTATAATAATTTAGTTTTTAAAGATGAAGAAATAAAAATTTTAGAAAAATATGGAATTGTAGTAAAGGAAAATAATGTATTACAGCACATCAATTAGACTTATACAAAGAAGAGCAAAAAATTATAAAAAATATCATCCTCTAATCTATATTCCAAATTTTTCAAAAAAACTTGCTCTTCTAGACAAAAATGCAATATTTTTAGGCTGGGGGTATAAAAAAAGCGGTATTGAAGCTATGCAGATGCCAAAATATCTTTTACTTGAAGACGGATTTATACGCTCAATTGGTTTAGGAGTTCAAGGATATCCAGCTTTTTCAATAGTAGAAGATGAAAACGGAATGCATTATGATGCTTTTAAAAACACCACAATTCAGCAGATTTTAAATGAATATGATTTTAAAAATGATGAAAAATTACTGTCTTTGGCAAAAGATACAATTGAACTTATAAAAAAATATAAAATTTCAAAATATAACATCAACGAAATGAAACTCCCCAATATCGTTAAAAATTCTAAAAAAGAAAAAGTTTTAATAATCGCACAAACTGCTGGTGACAATTCCCTAAAATACGGCAGGGCGTATGAATTTAAGCCAAAAGATATAATAATTTCCGCTCTGGAAGAAAATCCAGGTAAAGATATATTTGTAAAAATACACCCGGATGTACTAACTGGCAAAAGAAAAAGCTCTATTGATATCGACCTGGCAAAAAAATACTGCAAAGTCCTTACACAAAATACAAATCCTATTTTGCTTTTAGAAGAATTTGATAAAGTATATACACAAACCTCTCAAATGGGATTTGAAGCGGCTTTTTTAGGTAAAGAAGTAGTGACTTTTGGTATGCCTTTTTATGCTGGATGGGGAATTACAAAAGATAAACTTCAAAACACTGAGAGAAAAAGAAAATTAACTCCACTTGAAGTGTTTGCCGCAGCTTACATACTTTATAGTAAATATTATAATCCTTATGAAAAAAGAGAATGTGATATAATTGAAACAATAGAAGAAATAGTAAAAAGGCGAAAAGAATATGTTTAAATTTTTAAAAGAATATCTGCCTTATTACAAACATTATAAAAAAGAGATAATTTTGGCAATTATCGGTATGATTTTGGTTTCAGCTTCCACTGCGGCTATTGCATGGCTTATAAAACCAGTGCTTGATAAAATATTTATCCAAAAAAATGAAACAATGCTTTATATTTTGCCAATTGCAATTATTGGTGTTTATTTTTTAAAAGCTCTTGGTACATTTTTACAACAATATTATGTAACTTATATAGGTGAAGATATAGTAAGGCAGATTAGAAATAAATTCTTAAAATATATAATGAATTTTGATATGGAATTTTTCAAAAAAACCCATAGTGGCGAACTTGTAAGTAGAATAATTAATGATATAAATAGAATTCAATATGCAGTATCTAGTTATCTTGCAATGATGCTAAGAGATATTTTAATGAGTATTTTTTTACTTTTTGTAGTAATTTATCAAAACCCAAAACTTGCTCTTTTTATATTTATAATTTTGCCTCTTATTGCTTTTCCTATTGAAAAAATAGCAAAAAAACTAAAAACTCTTTCTAAAAAATCTCAATCCCAAACGGCTGTGCTTAATCAGCATTTAAGTGAAATATTTAAAAACATAGAAACGATAAAAGCATATAATGCCAAAAATTATGAATTTGAAAGATTTAAAAATCAAAATTTAAATTACTTAAAAATCAATATGAAAACAGTTAGAAATTCAGCTCTTTTAAATCCAATAGTAGATGTAATAAGTGCGATAGTAGCGGCAATTGTAATAATTGTAGGAGGAAAAGAAGTAATTAATGGAGAGATGAGTGTTGGGGCGTTTTTTTCTTTTATGACAGCACTTTTTATGATGGTTGACCCTGTAAGAAAAGTAGCCCTAACCTACTCAAAACTTCAAGATGCAATAGCTGCAAATGAGAGACTTAAAGAAATATTTAATATAAAACCGAAAATCAAAAGCGGAAATGAAAAACTTGATGAAATTAAAACAATAGAATTTAAAAATGTATCTTTAAAATATGGAGATAAAGAAGCACTTAAAAATATAAACTACAAAGCTAAAAAACCAAAAATTGTTGGACTTGTAGGAGACAGCGGCGGTGGAAAAAGCTCTTTTGTAAGCTTGATTGAGAGATTTTACGATGTAAGTAGTGGAGAAATTTTAATAAATGATAAAAATATAAAAGAATATGATATTAAAAATTTAAGAGAAAAAATTGCCTATATTCCCCAAAATATTCACATATTCAACGACACCATAGCTGCGAATATAGCTTACGGCAAAGAAATAGATGAAGAGAAAATAAAAAAAGCTTTAAAAGAGGCAAATTTGCTTGAATTTGTAGAAAAACTGCCTAATGGAATTTATACTATTTTACAAGAAAATGGAGCTAACTTAAGCGGAGGGCAAAAACAAAGAATTGCAATAGCAAGAGCTCTTTATACAAATCCTGATATTTTAATACTTGATGAAGCTACAAGTGCACTTGATAATAAAAGTGAAGCAGTAATTATGGAGACAATTAATAATTTAAATGATAAATTAGTTTTTATTGTAGCCCACAGACTCTCAACCATAGAAAATGCAGATGAAATTTTAGTTTTTAAAAAAGGTAAAATTGAATGCATTGGAGATAAAAAAGAACTTCTTGAAAATTGTGAAGAATTCAAAAGACTTTACAATAGGGAATAATTTTTGCTTAACTTTTAAAAAGGCTATTTATGTTTAGCGGAAAGAATATATTAATAACAGGTGG
>JALVUH010000017.1 GCA_027035735.1 Nautiliaceae bacterium | reverse complement strand
AAAATGGCTTTTCTTAATTTTAGAGGTAAATTTTTAAATTCTTCTTTTTTTTGAAGAAGTTTTTCTTTTCTTTTTCTTGTACTTATTTCATTTAATAATTCTTTGTTTTCAAGTGCATTTAAAGTATTTTTGTATAATTCTTTTAATAAATTAGCTTTAAAACTTGTAAAAACTCCATCTCCTACTGCTTTTATATCAGCAATTGTTAGAAGATATAAATAATCTAGAAATTCTTTATTTTCTACAATTTCTGCAAAGGATAAAATAACTTTGTCATTATATATATCTTCTCTTTGAGCTACATTTGACATAAGCGTATGATGTTTAATTAGTTTTGCAATAATTTCTGGTTTTGGGAAATTTAAGTAATTTGCAAAATCTTTAGCTATTTTGGCTCCTATTATGGAATGTTCTTCTCTTCTTCCTTTACCTAAGTCATGAAAAAAAGCACTAAATCTAAGTATTGCTTTTTGTTCTTCGTTTAAATTTTTAAACTCTTCAATATTTTCAAGCTCTTTTAAGATATATAAAGAGTGTATGTCAACAGGATATTGATGATATCCATCAAATTGAGCTAAATATTTTACTTTCTCAAAAGGTGGAATTAATTTTTCAAGTTTATCTGCTCTATATAAAGCAAAAAATATAGGATAAATATTTGAAGAATAAAAAAGTGATTTAATTAAGGATTTGTTTTTTCTTGTTTTTTTACTTTTTAAATTACTTATAACAGAGATATCAGTTTTGTTAAATGGAAGATTTAATATTTTTTCTAAATATTCTTTGAAATTATAATTTGTATTGAAATTAGAATAGAGTTTTTCTTCACAAATATAAAAATATTTATCTACTCTTTTATTTTTTATCTCTTTTAATGAATGAGAATAGAGATATGGTTTTATTATTTTTTTTATTGTTATTTCGCAAAATGTATTTACTTTCCATAAAGATTTTAATAAATCTCTAATAAATTTCCTCTCAGCACTGAGTCTAGGGGAGTCTTTATAACCCATATTAAGAGCTATTTCTCTTTGATATTGAAGATATACTGTATCTATTTTTTTCTTAGCAGCTATGTGCAGATACACTCTAGTTTTAAATAAAAATTCAAGGGCATTTCTGTATTCTCTAAATTCTTCTTCGTTAGCATATTTAGGGACTAAGTATGAATTATTTGGATAATTAAAAATTACTTTATTTATCCAAAGTAAAGTATTAGAATCTCTAATCCCTCCAAACCCATCTTTTATATTAGGTTCCATTGAGATGGGATGTTTTTTGTGGCGATTTTTCATCTCTTCATATTTTGCAATAATATACTCTTTTTTATTTTCTTCTCTTATTTTATTTAATATATTTTGAGTTTCATACCACATAAATTTACTTCCAGTAATAAAACGGCTCTCAAGCATTGCAGTTTTTATTGTTATATCTTCATTTGCCGCTGGTTGTAAATCATTTATTTCATGAACTCTATGACCAATTTTTAATCCTAAATCCCAAAGCATTGTAATATAGTTTTCTATGATTTCTTTAAGATTGTATCCTTTTATATTTTTATAAACTATCATAATATCAATATCTGAATATATTGAAAGCTGTTCTCTTCCATAGCTTCCTAGAGCTATTATGGATATTGGAATTGAATTTAGTGGAGGAGAAAATTCTTCAAAATTTTTTTTGATAAGATACTTATAGATAATTTTTATAAATTCGTCCATTTTTTTTGTATGTTTTACAAAAAAATCTTTTCCGCCTTCTATATTGTGAATTGATTCAAGATAATTTTTTATATTATTTTTTATAGCTTTTGAAATTTCTAAATCATTTGTACTAGAGTAAATAATTTCATTTAATTGTTGCATTTTTACTCCTTTTGTGCTATTTTATCAAAAAAGTTAATAAAGGGATTTGATGAGTTTGATTGATAGAATAAAAAGTGGTGAATTTTCTTTTGAGGATGCTGTTAAGCTTTATGATTTAGAATTATTTGAATTAGGAGAAGTTGCAAATAAAATAAGAGAAGAAAAATTTGGTAAAAAAACATATTTTAATATTAATCGTCATATTAATCCTTCAAATATTTGTAAAGATGTATGTAAATTTTGTGCTTTTTCTGCTCATAGAAAAAATCCAAATCCTTATACATTGAGTATTGATGAGTGTGTAGATATTGCAAAGCAAGCTTATAATAAAGGAGCAAAAGAAGTTCATATTGTATCAGCTCATAATCCGCATGTAGGTTATGAATATTATATGAATATTGTAAAAAATATAAAAAAAGAGATTCCGGATATTCATATAAAAGCTTTTACAGCAGCTGAGGTTAATTTTTTGAGTGAATTAAGCAATAAAAGCTATGAAGAAGTGCTTGATGATATGATAGAAGCAGGGGTTGATTCTATGCCAGGAGGGGGAGCTGAGATATTTGATGAAGAGATAAGAAATAAAATATGTAAAGGAAAAGTTAGTAGTGATAATTGGTTGAAAATACATGAATTATGGCATAAACGAGGGAAAAAAAGTAATGCCACAATGCTTTTTGGTCATATTGAAAATAGGGCTCATAGGATAGACCATATATTAAGACTTAAAAAACTACAAGAAAAAACTAATGGATTTAATGCTTTTATTCCTCTTGTATATCAAAGAAAAAATAATTATTTAAATGTTAAAGATTTTTTAAGTGGCGTAGAAATTTTAAAAACAATTGCAATAAGCAGAATTTTATTACAAAATATCCCAAACATCAAAGCATATTGGGTTACTACTACTTTAAATTTATCACTTGTAGCTCAAAGCTATGGAGCAAATGATATTGATGGTACAATTGAGAAAGAATCAATAAATTCAGCAGCAGGAGCCGCTTC
>JALVUH010000016.1 GCA_027035735.1 Nautiliaceae bacterium | reverse complement strand
CTCACACTCTTCAATTATTTCATCTAAAATTTTATAAAAATAACCGCTTAATATCTGATGTATTCCAATAGGACTTGGTGCCATAGCAAGTGGAATTCCTTTTATAAGTTCCCAATCTCCCTCCCATCTTTTATAATCTTCATAAGTATAAGTCTCTACATACATTTTATCTCCTCTAATTTATCAATAAGACCTACATAAAGGTTAAATTAATATCAATTTTGTTTACTTAATCTCATAATACTCCTAAAAAATCCGCTGGATTCTTTAGGAATTCAAAACCTCTAAAACTCTCTCTAATGCTTCTTCTTTATTTACTTCAATCTTTTCACCAGTTTTTCTATTTCTAATTTCTACTTTTCCATCTTTAAGCTTTTTACCAACAATTACACAAACAGGAAAACCTACAAGCTCAAAATCAGCTATTTTAGGACCAAATCTCTCACTTCTATCATCAAGAATAGGCTTAGCTCCGGCTTTTTTTAGCTCTTCGTATAATTCTTCAGCAAAACTTAACTGCTCTTCTTTTTTAATATCACTAACAATTATATCAACTAAAAATGGCGCAATCTCTTTTGGCCAGATTATTCCTTTTTCATCATGATTTTGCTCAATTGCTGCTGCTATAAGACGACTAACACCAATTCCATAACATCCCATAATAAATGGTTTAGCTTTTCCATTCTCATCAAGAAATGTTGCTTTCATAGGTTCACTATAAACTGTTCCAAGCTTAAATATATGCCCTACTTCAATCCCTTTTGTAATTTTTAAAGGTTTACCACATTTAGGACACAAATCTCCTTCTTTAACTGCTGCTATGTCTCTGTAGATAGTTAAATTTCCTAGTAAATTTGCATCAAGAAGCCCAGCTCCTTTTATATGGTAATCTTTTTTATTTGCTCCACAAACTAATTCCTCTGCCATTCTTAAATCATCATCAATTACATATTTTATGTGACTTGGAAGTCCAAATGGTCCTATGAATCCTGGCACTAACCCAGCCTTTTCAATCTCTTCTTCAGTTGCATCAACTAAATCAAGTGCTCCAATAGCATTTTTTGCTTTTGTCTCTTCTAATGTGTCTGTGCCTCTTACAAAAAATACTACTATTTCTTCACCATAATCAAATATAGCCTTTTTAACCACAGCTTTAACACTAAAATATGGTTCAATCCCCAAAAACTCACAAACTTCTTCTATTGATTTTTTATCAGGAGTATAAACCTCTTCAATTACTTCAGTTTTAATTGGATTTGATCTTTTTATATGTTTTTTTGTAGCAACTTCAATATTTGCTGCATAATTGCATTCACTGCATACCACAATATCATCTTCTCCAGTATTTGCTAAAACCATAAACTCTTTACTTCCACTTCCACCAATAGCCCCGCTATCAGCCTCAACTACTCTAAAATCAAGTCCCATTTTGCTAAAAATTTTAGAATAAGTCTCTTCCATTAAATTAAATTCTCTATCTAAATCTTCCTTTGTTGCATGAAAAGAATAAGCATCTTTCATAATAAATTCACGACCTCTAAGCAAACCAAATCTTGGTCTTGCCTCATCTCTAAACTTTAAATTTATTTGATAAAGGTTAATTGGAAGTTGCTTATAGCTTTTTACGTAACTTCTGACTAAATCTACTACACTTTCTTCATTTGTAGGTGAAAGCACAAATTTTTGACCTTTTCTATCTTCAATTCTTAAAAGTTCATCTCCATATTTTTTAGCCCTACCTGTCTCTTCCCATAATTCATATGGAGTAACAAAACTTAACATCACCTCTTGAGCTCCAGCCTCATCCATCTCTTTTTTTATTATTTCACGGATATTATCTAAAACCATTTTCCCAATTGGCGTAAAATCATATATTCCGGCCGCAACCTGTTTAATATATCCACCTCTAACTAAATAGATATGGCTTGGAGTTACTGCATCTTTTGGTGCTTCTTTTTTTGTGTACAAAAAAAATCTAGACCATCTCATTAAAGCTCCTTTAATTCAATTATATTTTTAAATCCTTTATTTTTTAAACCATTTATTAATTTCTTATCACCTGTTAAAATTTTTGCATCTAAATAAAGACTTAGCGCAATAAAAGGCAAATCCTTAATATCTATATCTTCAACTAATTCTAAAGCTTTAGATTTTAAATTCTCGGGTATTAATCTCTCGTCAATTACAATTAAATTTTTTGTAATAAGCAATAAAAATTCATTTACCTCATTTAAAGAAAGTTTTGAAATTTTAGTAAGTTTTTCTTTATGAACAAACATTTCTACAAAAAAAATTTTTGGAACAAACAATCTATTATTTTCACACATTAAAAACTCTATTATTTTATGGTTACCTAAAAGAGATGAAAAAACAATATTTGTATCAACAACTATTTTATCCATTCTTTAACTTTTTCTCTGATAGAACTATCAATATTTTTTAAAAATTCATTTAAAGATTTTTCACTAACACCAGCTTTATTAACTAATTCTTTAGCTCTTAATAAATCTATAATATTTTTCAAGTCTCTTTCTTTAATTTCAGTTTTAAAAACATCAATTTCAAAATATTCACCTCTATCAATTATTTTCATTAAATCTCCTTTACATATTCACTTTTTTTACTTTTAGGAATTGTTTTAGTCTGAGGAATTTGCAAAACTTCAAATTTTTTAACTCCGCTTAAATAATGAATTTCAATAATATCTCCAACCTTTACATCTTTACTTGGTTTTGCTTTTTTCCCATTTATAAAGACTACTCCCTCTTTGCACATTTCATCTGCTATTGAGCGTCTTTTTACTATATTTACACTATTTAAAAATTTATCAATCCTCACTAAATCCCTTTTTTTCAAAATTATACTATAATTGCAATAAAAAAGGATTTGTA
>JALVUH010000015.1 GCA_027035735.1 Nautiliaceae bacterium | reverse complement strand
GAGAGAACATATAGAAATAAAGAAATTTATGAATGTATAAAATGCAAACATAGGGAAGAGAAATGAGAGTAGGAATTATGTCTGATACACACAAAAAACTTGGCCGTGCTAAAAAGGCAGTTGATTTACTTATAGATAAAGGGGCTGAGTTTATTGTTCATGCTGGAGATATTGTAAGAGTAGAACTACTTGATTATTTTGAAGAAAAAGGCATAAGATATGTAGCAGTTCTTGGAAATAATGATTTTCATTTGTATGATGTAGTTGATAAATATAATTTAGTAACTGAACCTTATTATTTTAAATTAGCAAATAAAACTTGGAAACTTATGCATTATCCAAAATATATGTTTCCGCTTGATACTGATATTATTGTTTATGGACACACTCACGATGTTGATATAAGTTTTAATGGTAAAAATTTAATACTAAATCCCGGAGAAGTTTGTGCAAGAGATCATGGATTTTCAAGTTGTATGACTTTAGATATTTTAGAGAATAAATATATTGTCACGCTTTATTATAGAAAAATTGGAGAAAATGAGTGGAAAGAGAAAATTAAGGAGTTTTTAATTTGATTTATTTATGCGCTATAAGTAATATTCGTTCAGGTGCATGTAATGAAGATTGTAAGTTTTGTACTCAAAGTGTGAAATGGGGAGCGGATATTAAAAGATACAAGGAAAAAAGTATTTCTCAAATAGTAAATGAAGCTAAACTTGCTAAAAGAAACAAAGCTGTAGGTTTTTGTCTTGTTACTAGTGGAAAAAGTTTAGATGAAAAAACACTTGAATATGTTTGCCATGCAACAAAAGCTATTTTAAAAGAAGTAGATATTAAAATAATTGCATGTAATGGAATTGCTAGTAAAGAGGCACTAAAAGAGCTTAAAAAAGCGGGAGTTAGCATTTATAATCATAATCTTGAAACAAGTCGTGAATATTATTCAAAAATTTGTTCAACTCACAGTTGGGATGAGAGATTTGAGACATGCGAAAATGTAAATAGTGTAGGACTTAGGCTCTGTAGTGGTGGAATTTTTGGAATGGGAGAGAGTGATGAAGATAGAATCTCTTTACTTAATTCTTTAAAAGAGTTAAATCCTCAAGGGGTTGCTATTAACTTTTTTATTGAAAATCCAAAACTTCCTTTAAAAGCCACTCATAATAAAAAAATGGCAATTGATATTATAAAACTTTTTAGAAAAAATTTTGAACACTCTATAGTAATGATAGCAGGGGGAAGAGAAGTAGTTTTTGGTGATAATTTTATTGAAGGATTAAAAGCTGGAGCTAATTCTATAGTTATAGGAGATTATTTAACTACAAAAGGTGAAAAACCAGATAAAGATATTGAAATATTAAAAAAAGAAGGGTTTGAAATAGCTAATGAGTGCTGAGATTATAATGATACTTACTTTATCAGTTATTTTGTTAATTTCTCCTTTTATAAGTAATTTATTAAAACTTCCTATTTCTATGGTAGAAATAACTCTTGGAGCAATAGCAGGAGCTTTTGGACTTTTACATAATAATGAAATTTTTAAAATTTTAGCGGAAGTTGGATTTTTATATTTAATGCTTTTAGCTGGAATGGAAGTAAATTTAAAAGAGATTTTGAGCATTGAAAAGAAGATTTTTATAAAAGGTTTTTTGTTTTTAGTGATTTTGTATTTGCTTAGTATTGCTTCTGTATTTGTTTTTAAATTGTCTATTATTTTTATAGTCATTTTACCTCTTATTTCAATTGGTCTTATGCTCTCAATCCAGCAAGAGATAGGCAAACAGCCTTGGCTTGATTTAGCAATTAAAATAGGAGTCTTGGGTGAACTTATTTCAATTTTAGTTTTAACTGTTGTAAGTGGATATTTTGAATTTGGATTAAGTAAAGAACTTTTAATCAATATAGGGATTTTATTTGGATTTTTAATAGTATTAGCACTATTTTTTATGAGTTTTAGGACAATTTTTTGGTGGTTCCCAAAATTAAAGCTTTATATAATGCCTGGAAGTGATAAATATTTTCAAGATGTAAGAATTGCAATAAGTCTTTTTTTTATAATGATTGCCGTTATGTTAGTTTTACATCTTGATGTTGTTCTTGGAGCGTTTGTTGTTGGAGTTTTTTTAACTACTTTTTTTGAACACAATAAAGATTTGGAGCATAAACTTGCCCCTTTTGGTTTTGGATTTTTAATTACTATCTTTTTTGTACATGTAGGAAGTTCTATTGATTTAACTCAACTCTCTTTAGAACTTTTGTTAGATAGTGTATTTTTAACTATTTTAATGATTATTTTAAGAATTATAAGTTCATTTTTATTTTTTAAAGAGTTAAGGTTTAAAAATACTATTCTTTTTGGACTTTCTCTTTCAATGCCTCTTACTTTAATGATAGCAACAGCAACTCTTGCTTATCAAAACAGAGTAATTAATGGTTATTGGTTTACAGTATTTGTATTTAGTGCAGTTTTAGAAGTAATTATCGTTATGATAGGTGTTAAAGTATTTAATAGAAAAATTTAATGATATAATTTTACCAAAAAGGATAGAAATGGTAGTAACTCGTTTCGCACCAAGTCCTACAGGATATCTTCATATCGGAGGACTTAGAACTGCGCTTTTTAACTGGCTTTGGGCAAGAAAAAATGATGGAAAATTTAGATTAAGAATTGAAGATACGGATAAAGAAAGAAACAAAAAAGAAGCGGTTGATGCAATAATTAAAGCATTTGACTGGACCGGACTGAATTACGATGGAGAAATTGTTTTTCAAAGCGAAAGAGAAGATGTTTATAAAAAATATATTAATGAACTTTTGGAAAAAGATTTGGCTTATAAATGTTATCTTACAAAAGAAGAGCTTGAAACTATCAGAGAAGCTAAAAGAAAAGGTGAAGA
>JALVUH010000014.1 GCA_027035735.1 Nautiliaceae bacterium | reverse complement strand
CAAATCATATAGTAGAAATTGGAAATACTTCTTATAAAACATTAGAGGATTTTGAAAAACTTTTGTTTACTCTTCAAAAAGATTTGAGTGATGTAAATAAAATTACAGAAAAAAATATGTTAAAACTCATTCTTGTAACATTTAAAATTCATCATATTATTTACAAATCAAATATTTATGCTTCAATTACAAGAGAAAAAGTTGATGAAAAAATATATAATTTAACAGATAAAAATTGTGCTCTTGGAAGATGGCTTGAAAATCCAAAAATTAGAGAAATTTTAAAAGGGTATAAAAATTATAAAAAATTGATAACTCTTCATAAAAAAATTCATGAAATAGGAAGAGAGGTTTTAGATGTTGTTAAGAAAGAAGGTGTTACTAAAGAAAATCAAGATTTTTATTACAATAAATTAGTAGAATTAGAAAAAGTAGCACAAGATTTATTTAAATTATTTGATGATTTAGTTGAATATATAATTCAAATTGATAAAGTAGATGAAATTTTAAGAGAAACTAAGGAAGTTTAATGTTAAGATTTGCCCCAAGTCCTACTGGAGATATGCATATAGGTAATTTAAGAGTTGCAATTTTTAATTATATAGTAGCGCGTCAAAGAGGTGAGAAATTATTAATAAGAATAGAAGATACTGATAAAGAAAGAAATATTGAAGGAAAAGATAAAGAGATTTTGGAAATTTTAGATATTTTTGGAATAAAATATGATAATGTAGTTTATCAATCAAGTAATTTTCATATACATCAAGAAATGGCAAAAAAATTACTTGAAGAAAAAAAAGCTTTTGCTTGTTTTTGTTCTGAAGATGAGATTGCAATTGAAAGAGAAAAGGCAAAACTTGAAAAAAGACCATATAGATATTCTGGAAAATGTGAATATTTGACTCCTAAAGAGGTGGAAAAATTAAAAAATAAAAAACCTTTTGTTATTAGAATAAAAAAACCAGAAAATCCAATAAAATTTAATGATTTAATAAAAGGAGAAATTGAATTAACTCCATTTGATATTGATAGTTTTGTGATTTTAAGAGCAGATTTAACTCCTACATATAATTTTGCTTGTAGTATTGATGATATGATTTATGATATAAGTTTGGTTATTAGAGGTGAAGATCATTTAAGTAATACACCAAAACAGATTCATATAAGAAAAGCTCTTGGATACGATAAAGAAATAGAGTATGCTCATCTTCCAATTATTTTGAATGAAGATGGCAAAAAAATGAGTAAACGTGATAATGCAAGTAGTGTAAAATGGTTACTTCAGCAAGGTTTTTTGCCAGAAGCGATAGCTAATTATTTGATTTTACTTGGAAATAGTTTTGAGAGGGAAGTATTTACTATAGAAGAAGCAATTGAATTTTTTGATTTAAGCAAAATTTCACGTGCTCCTGCTAAATTTGATATAGAAAAACTTAAATTTTTAAATAAAGAACATATGAAAAAAATTAAAGATTTAGCTAAAAGATTTAATGTAAATAGTATTTATGAAGATTTGCTTCAAATTTTTAAGGATGAAAGCTCTACTTTAAAAGAGATTAAAGAAAAATTTGATAAAGTATTTGAAAAATCAACTGATGAAGAATTTAGTAGGGAAAGAGAAATTCTAAAAAAAGAGATTTTGGAAAATGAATTAGAAGAGAATTATGATGATTTTAAAAAACGTCTTCAAGCAAATACAGGGCTTAAAGGTAAAAAACTTTTTATGCCATTAAGAGAACTTCTTATTAATCAAAAACATGGAGCAGAGATAAAAGATTTATACAAAGCAATGAAGCCTTATTTAAAAGAAATTATTAAAAATAGATAAATTTTGTTAAAATTTGCTAAAAAAATGGAGTGTAAATGAATGCAATTTTGATAAGTATTTTGCAATTTATTAATTTGCTTATTAATATTTATATTTGGGTTGTTATAATAGCTGCACTTATTACATGGGTTCAGCCAAATCCTTATAATCCAATTGTAAGATTTTTATGGAATATTACAGAACCTGTTTATGCTTATATTAGAAGATTTATACCTACAAATTTTGGAGGAATTGATATAGCTCCTATTATTTTGATTTTACTTTTACAATTTATAGAAATTTTAATTAATAATATTATAGCAAGGCTATATTAATTGATTTTTTTATTTATTCCTATTTTTCTTTTTGCTTTAAATCTCTCAGCAATACTTTCTCATCCAAAAAGTTATGTAAGAGATTTTTATCTTACAGAATTTATGAGAGAGACAAATTCAAGTATTTTGGCTTTTAAAGCATATACTTCTTTATATAAAGTCAAACTTTTTAAGCATACAAAATTACTTGCAAAATTTCCTGAATTTCAAAATATTTATAGATGTGTAAATGTAAAAAAAGAGTATTTAAGGGATGTAAATATTGCGTGTATTTTAAATAATGGATTATCATTAAGAACAATTGCAACATTAAATAAAAGTGATTTAGAATATCTTTATAAAAATTTGCCTCCTTCAAAACAAAAAAGTGCTGTTTGGGCATTTTTGAATAATAATTTTAGTAAGATTTTTAAAGATAGAGATTTGGGATATTATTTTATACTTGATTATCCAAATCAAAAAATAGATCAAAAAATAAAAGATTTATCCATATTTGAAGATAAATATTTTAATCTTTTTGTAAAAAGCGCTGTTATTCATCATTTAAAAAAAATACAAATTTCATTGGACCAATTAAATTATAAAAAATTTAATGATAGAGTAAAATGGTGGCTATTTTTAAATGCTTTAACATTAAATGAAGAAAAAAAAGCTTTTAATATTTTATATAGTATAAAATATAAAACTTCAAAAATATACTTTTGGCTTTGGAAGTTAAGTGGTAAAAAAGGATTTTTAAATGATTTAGTATCTGATGATAGAGTTAATTTTTATACATTATATGGATATGAAACAGTTCATAAAAAATTTAAAAATATAAAAACAAATATTGTTTATAATTCGGTTAAAAAGCCTCTATTTAATCAAACAAATCCATGGGATGTATTGAAATTTTTTAATGCATTAAAATATCAAAATCCCTTTACTTTAGCTAAAAAACTTGATAGTAATAAATCTATTGCTCTAAAAGCTATAGCTCTTGATAAAGCATATCATTATAAATATAATTTTTTTATAACACCTCCTGTATATAAAGACACAAATACTTCTTTTAGAGCATTTGTATATGCAATAATAAGACAAGAGAGTAGATTTATACCAGCTAGTGTTTCTAGCAGTTATGCTTTAGGGGCGATGCAACTTATGCCATTTTTAGTAAGAAGTTATAAAGGAGATGTGTTTAAACAGTTTACTTATAAACAAAATATCTCTATTGGGGTAAAACAGCTAAAATATCTTTTTAAACAATTAAAAAATCCTTTAATGGTAGCTTATGCTTATAATGCAGGTATAGGATTTGTTAAAAGAAGAGTATTGCCTAATTTTAAATATCATGGTAAATATGAACCTTTTTTGAGTATGGAGCTTATCCCTTATGATGAAAGTAGAGAATATGGGAAAAAAGTTTTAGCAAATTTTGTAATTTATTCCCATATTTTTGGTGATGAAAATATTACTTTACATAAAATTCTTAAAAAATAAGTTTTGTCTCTCCCCAATCTTTACTTTTATAAATTAATACATAAGGTTGTTTTGTTTTATTAAATTCAACTAAATAATAAGTCATCCATGAATTATAAAATGGATAAAACTTATAAGGTATAAAATTTGGTATTTTTGTAGTAACTTTTATTGGTTTTTTATTGTTTAGAGTTAATGAAAATTCTTCATTTTCAAGAGCATTATTAAATCCATTATATATTCCTATCAAAAATGTAGGATTTTTAAATTTTTTTGGATATAATGGATTTAAATAAACAGCGTCAATTAATGCTTTAGTTTCAAGTGAATTTACAATCTGACCTCTTTGGGTATATTTTAGTGTTTTTTCATAAAGAGTGTCTTGTTTGAAAATAGGTTTTATTGATTTTAGTGCACATCCGTTAAATAAAGCGGCTAAAATAATTAATGCAAAAAACAATTTTTTCATTTACAGCCTTTTTTTGGTTATTATATCATTAATTTTCTAAAAGGAGAATAATGAAATTTGATGTAATAGGCATAAATGATTACATTGGTAAATGTATTTATGATGAAGCAGAAGATGCTTTAATGGTAGATAACAAAATTGTTCTTGATTTTAAAAAGAGATATAAAGAATATTTGAGATATACTAAATTTTTGATTAATACACCAGTTGGTAGAAATTGGATAAGTTTTCAATTTATTCCTGCTGATTATCAATATTTAGAGAGAAAATTTGCAATTATTACAGCTTATAATCCAAAAGATTTGATATTAAATGATTTTTTAAATTTTATAAGAAATACAGAGCTTGAGAGTTTAATTAAAACATTAAAATATGATTATATGACAAGTATTGGAGAATTGTTTGATCATAGTGAAGAGAGTTTTATAATTTATGATATAGAAAAAAAAGATGCAATTGATATAGCAAAACAATTTGATCAAGATACTATTTTTTATAATTCAGGAAAAGAGATTTCAATTACAAAATGTGATGAAAATAGAGATATTTTAAAATATAATTATGAAAAACATTTTAAAGGATTTTAATGCAAGATTATAAAGATAGAAAACTAACACCAGCAGAAAAAGCAGGAGTTAGTGCAGCTATTTTAATGTTTTTTGGAGTAGGAATGATTATGGGAGGAAGTGCGGCTGGAGATATGCCTCTTTTTTGGAGCGGTGTTTTAATATTTGCAATAGGCAGTGCAATAGCTTTGTATCTTTTATTTAAATACAAACCAGAGGATAAAAAAGATTTTTAAGTGTATTTTGTGTGAGGCATTTTCTTTTAGTTTGATTTGTAATAAATGTAAAAAGTTATTAAAGCCTGAATTTATAAAAAAAGATGATGTAATAAGTTTTTATAGATATGAAGATATTGAATATTTAATTAAGTTTAAATACGAAAAATTTGGTAGTTTTGTTTTTAAAGAATTATCAACTCCTTTTTCTTTTTTTTCAAAAAATTATCCAAATAAACTTAATATAATTCCAATTGATGATAAAATAAATAAAGGTTATTCTCATACAGCAATACTTGCAAATGCCATGAAAAAAGATAAAAAACTTTTTTCTACTCTTCATGCTAAAAGTGAAATAAAATATGCCGGTAAATCTCTTGAATTTAGACTTAATAATCCAAGAAATTTTAAATATAGTGGTCCTAAAAATATTGATGTAATTTTAATAGATGATGTTGTTACTACAGGGACTACTTTAAAAGAAGCAAAAGAAGTCTTAAAAAAACATAATGTAAATGTGCTCTTTAGCCTTGTTTTAGCGGATTTAAGAGAATTTTGATATAATTATTTAAAAAAGGATATTAATGCAAGTTATTCCAGTTAGAATTGAAGATACTCTTGCTAAAAGTTATCTTGAATATTCTATGAGTGTTATTGTTGGACGTGCGCTTCCTGATGTAAGAGATGGATTAAAACCGGTTCATAGAAGAATACTTTATGCAATGTATAAAATGGGTATAACTTCTTCAAGCCCATATAAAAAATCTGCAAGAATTGTTGGGGATGTTATAGGTAAGTATCATCCTCATGGGGATTCTGCTGTATATGAAGCACTTGTTAGAATGGCTCAAGATTTTTCTATGAGAATGCCTTTGATTGATGGACAAGGTAATTTTGGAAGTATTGATGGTGATAATGCTGCTGCTATGCGTTATACCGAAGCTAGACTTACAAAAATAGCAGAAGAGTTGTTAAGAGATATTGACAAAGATACTGTTGATTTTATTCCAAATTATGATGGAACAGAAAAAGAGCCTGTAGTTTTACCTGCTAGATTTCCAAATTTATTAGTAAATGGAAGTAGTGGTATTGCTGTTGGTATGGCTACAAATATTCCTCCTCATAACCTAACAGAACTTCTTGATGCTCTTATTTATATGGTTGATAATAAAGATGCAAAACTTGAAGATATATTAAAATTTATAAAAGGTCCAGATTTTCCAACAGGTGGTATTATTTATGGAAAAGGTGGAATTATTGAGGCATATAAGAATGGAAGAGGTAGTATAAAAATTCGTGCAAAACATCATATTGAACATAGAGGAAATAGAGAAATTATTGTTATTGATGAACTTCCATATCAAGTAAATAAAGCAAAACTTATTGAAAAAATAAGTGAATTAGTAAAAGAAAAAGTGCTTGATGGAATTAGTGAAATTAGAGATGAATCTGATAGAGAAGGTATTAGAGTTGTAATTGAACTTAAAAAAGATGCTATGAGTGAAATTATTTTAAATAATTTATATAAACACACTCAAATGCAAGTGAGCTTTGGTATTAATATGTTAGCTATACTAGATAAAGAACCAAAATTATTTAATTTAATGGATATTTTAAATACATTTATCAAATTTAGAAAAACAGTTGTAATTAGAAGAACTATTTATGAGCTTAATGAAGCAAAAAAAAGAGCTCATATACTAGAAGGTCTTAGAATTGCACTTGCAAATATTGATGAAGTAGTTGAACTTATTAAAAAATCATCTGATACAAAAGATGCAAAAGCAAAACTTATTGAAAGATTTGAACTTAGTGAGGTTCAAGCTCAAGCTATTCTTGATATGAAACTTGCTCGTTTAACATCTCTTGAAATTGAAAAAATTGAAAAAGAGTATAATGAACTTATGGAAAAAATTGCATATTTAACTTCTATTTTAAAAGAAGAAGAAGTGCTAAATAGTGTTATTAAAGAAGAATTTGAAGAGATAAAAAGGAAATATCCAACTCCTAGACTTACTGAAATAGTAGAAGATTATGATGAGATTGATATTGAAGATTTGATTCCAAATGAAGAGATGGTAGTTACAATTACTCATAGAGGTTATGTAAAAAGAGTTCCTCTAAAAACATATGAGAGACAAAATAGAGGTGGAAAAGGCAAAAAGGCATTAACAACTTATGAAGATGATTTTATTGAAGATTTTTATATTGCAAAAGCTCATGATACTTTAATGATTATTACAGACAAAGGTCAGCTTCATTGGCTAAAAGTATATAAAATCCCAGAAGGCTCTAGAACTAGCAAAGGAAAAGCAATAGTAAACTTAATTAATCTTGAAAAGCAAGAAAAAATTCAAACAATTATAAAAACAAGTGATTTTGATGAGAATAAATCGTTAGCATTTTTTACAAAAAATGGAATAGTGAAAAGAACAAATTTGAGCGAATTTAAAAACATAAGAAGCACAGGGGTTAGGGCTATAACTATTGATGATGGAGATGAATTAGTTACTGCAAAAATTGTAAAACCAGAAGACAAAGAACTTTTTATTGTAACTAAAAAAGGAATGGCTATAAGATTTCCTGTAGATACGGTTAGAGAAATGGGAAGAAGTGCAAGAGGTGTTAAAGGAATTACATTTAAAATTGATGGAGATGAGGTAGTAGGAGCACTTGCTCTAAGAGATGAAAATCAAGAAATACTTACAGTTAGTGAGAAAGGTTTTGGAAAAAGAACTGAGGCAAGTGCTTATAGACTTACAAATAGAGGAGGTAAGGGCGTAATTGCTATGAAATTAACTAATAAAACGGGAGATTTAGTAGGTGTTGTTGCTACAGAAGAAAATCATGATTTAATGCTTCTTACAAGTAAGGGCAAAATGATAAGAGTTAGTATTGATTCTATTTCTAAAACAGGTAAAAATACTCAAGGTGTAAGAATTGTAAAACTTGATAGTGATGATAAAGTGGTAAGTGTAGCTAAAACTCCATCTGAGAAAGAAGAAAATCTATTAATAAATGAAAATTAATGCCGATATAAAAAGAAAAAGGTTTAAAATGAAAAGAATTTCTCTTTTTATCGGCGCTTTATTAATTACAGGATGTGCTGCAAATACTCCTACTGCTTATCATACTTTTACAAAAATACCACCTAAAAAAATTTCAAATGAGAGTTGTGTAATAGATAATACTCCAGTAATGAAAAAAAATAATAATTGCATAATTGTTTTAGAAGCAAAAGGAGAAGGAGTTTCTCCATGTAGTGGTACATGTAACATGGCTCAGTCTTTAGTGCTTGCTAGAAGAGCGGCTATACTTGATGCTTATAGAAATTTAGCTGCTAAAATGTATGGAATCAAAATTAATGGGAAAGATAGTGTTCAAAATATGATTTTGCAAAATTCTGAGCTTAATGCTTATGTAACAGGGCTTATTAGAGGAGCTAATATAGAAAAAGAAGAGTTCAAAAATGGAATTTATACTGTTGTAATGAGTGTAAAACTTGATGTTAAAAAATGGAATAAGTATCTTAATAATCATTAATTTTTTATTTGGTGATTATTATATCTCTTTTGATTTTACTTCTAAAAACGGGGTTTTAACCTCGTATCATTTTAATTGCTCAAAAGCTCTTACAAATTCAAATATAAGAAAAAAATTGATTTTTATAATTCCTGTTAAATCTAAAAATATTAAATTAATTTGTAAAAATAACCAGCAAAAAATTATCAATAACCTCTTAAGATATCAATTTTTTATTACTTCGAATGATAATGCATTTAATTTTAAAACAAAAGGTGTTTTTTTGCCAAAGCGTTTTGATATTATTATAAAAAATAACAAAGCATATTTTTATTTAAAGGAGTAAATTGAAAATAGCAATTGTTGAAGATGATATAAATATGAGAAAATCTCTTTCACTTGCTCTTAAAGAAGAAGGATATGAGGTAGTGGAATTTAGAGATGCTTTAAGTGCTCTTAAAAAACTTGATGATAATATTGATTTAATAATTACAGATATTACTATGCCAAAAATGGATGGAATAGAATTTGTAAAAAAACTTAATGGAAAGTATGAAGTCATAATGATTACAGGAAATGCTTCGCTTGAGAGAGCAATTGAATGTATAAGACTTGGAGTTAAAGATTTTTTAACAAAACCATTTGAACTTGAAGATTTAATTAATGCGATTGAGAGAAAAAAGGTTTATAAAGAAAAAACAAAAGGTAAAAATGTAAAAGTAGAGTTTATTGCAGAAGATGAAAATACTAAAAAAGCTCTTGAAATTGCAAAAAAAGCCGCTGTTACAAATGTGCCTATTATGCTTCTTGGTGAAAGTGGTGTTGGAAAAGAGGAATTTGCAAAATATATACATAAAGAGAGCAAAAGAAAAGGAAATTTTATTGCTATAAATATGAGTGCAATTCCTGAAAATTTGATTGAGAGTGAGCTTTTTGGATATGTAAAGGGAGCTTTTACTGATGCTGTAAGTGACAAAAAAGGGCTTTTTGAGTTAGCTAATGGAGGGACTTTATTTTTAGATGAAATAGCTGAGATGCCATATCATCTTCAAGCAAAACTTCTTAGAGTCCTTCAAGAAAAAGAGTTTTTTCCACTTGGGAGCACAAAGCCGATAAAGATTGATGTTAGAATTATTAGTGCTACAAATCAAAATATTGAAGAATTTATAAAAAATAATAAATTTAGAGAAGATTTATATTATAGACTCTCAACAATTCCTATTTATATCCCTCCTTTAAGAGAGAGAAAAAATGATATACTTCCAATTGCAGAAAAAATTTTGGAAAGTTCTATAAAAGAGTTTAATCTAGACAATAAATATTTTTCAAAAGAAGCAAAAGAAGCTTTAATAAATTATAGTTGGCCAGGAAATATAAGAGAGCTTATAAATGTTATAAAAAGAGCTGCTATTTTAAGTGAAGATAAAGAAATAAAAGAAAAAGATTTATTTTTAATAAGGAGTTAAAATGTATAATGTAGCTATAGTAGGAGCAACTGGTGCTGTTGGAGAAGAATTTTTAAGAGTTTTGGAAGAGTATAATTTTCCTATTAAAAAATTAGTTCCACTTGCAAGTGCAAGGAGTGTTGGTAAAGAAGTTGAATTTAAAGACAAAACTTTAAAAGTAAAAGAACTAACTTGTGAAGTGTTTGAAGAAGAGGAAATTGATATAGCATTTTTTTCTGCAGGTGGAAGTGTAAGTGCTAAATTTGCACCTTGTGCAGCAGAGGCTGGAGCAGTTGTAATTGATAATACAAGCTATTTTAGAATGGATCCAGATGTACCTTTGGTAGTTCCTGAAGTTAATCCAGAGGATATTAAACTATGGAAGAAAAAAGGAATTATTGCAAATCCAAATTGTTCAACTATTCAAATGGTAATCTCTTTAGCTCCACTTCATAAAGAATTTGGTATAAAAAGAGTTGATGTGGCAACTTATCAAGCTGTAAGTGGCGCTGGGAAAAAAGGAATGGAAGAGTTAATTGAACAGATGAGAGCTTTATTTAATTTCAAACTTGATAAAAAAGTAGAAGAAAGAGAAGTATTTCCTTGGCAAATAGCTCTTAATGTAATCCCTCATATTGATAAGTTTATGGATGGTGGATGGACTAGAGAAGAGCTTAAAATGGTAAATGAAACAAATAAAATAATGCATAGCAATATTGAAGTAGCGCCTACATGTGTGAGAGTTCCTGTTCTTAGAAGTCATAGTGAAGCTATTACAATTTATTGTGAAAAGGAAGTAAGTGTAGAAAAAGCAAGGGAAGTTCTTGCAAATTTTGAAGATATAAAAGTAATTGATAATCCAGAGAAAAATGAATATCCAATGCCAGTAATTGCAACTGATACTGATTATGTGTATGTGGGTAGAATTAGAAAAGATTTATATGAAGATAATGTATTACATTTCTTTAATGTAGCAGACCAATTAAGAGTAGGAGCTGCTACAAATGCTGTTAGAATCGCTCTTAAATGGATAGAAATAGAAGGTGAAGCATTTTTAAAGGATAAATATGGAAAATAGAAATTTTTTAGAAGCTATATTTGAAGGAAGTCTTTGGAAGAGTAGACTTATTGTAATTTTAGCTGTAATTTTTGGAATGATTGGAGGAATTGCTCTATTTTTAGTTGCAAGTTATGATGTATGGGAAATTGCAGTTGATGTATGTAAATTTTTCTTTGCTCATTATCATCCGGAGCATTTTCATGCTGAGATTATAAGTGGTATTATTGGAGCAGTTGATTTATATTTAATTGCAGTAGTAATGCTTATTTTTTCATTTGGTATATATGAACTTTTTATCAGTAAAATAGATGATGCAGAAGAAAGTGAGACAGGAAGTAAAATTTTAGCAATTCATAGTCTTGATGAGCTTAAAGATAAACTTGGAAAAGTTGTAGTAATGGTATTAATTGTAAGTTTTTTTAAAAAAGTTATTAATATGAATTTTAATACTCCTCTTGAGATGCTTTATCTTGCTGGAAGTATCTTGGCTCTTGCGCTTGCTCTTTATTATATGCATAAAGGGGAACATTAATCCCCTTTTTAAAGGAAAATTATGAAATATATTTTTGGTCCTGTAGCTTCTAGAAGATTTGGAATGAGTTTAGGAATAGATTTAAGTCCTGATAAAAAAAGATGTAATTTTGATTGTATTTATTGCGAGCTTGAGCCTGCTAAACCAATTGAATTTTATGATAATCCTCCAAATGTTGATGAAATATTTGAAGAAGTAAAAAAAGCGGTAGATGAATTTAATTTTGATGTACTTACAATTACAAGCAATGGAGAGCCTACTTTATATCCATATCTTGATGAACTTATTGATAAATTAAAAACACTTAATAAAAAACTTTTAATTCTTAGTAACTCTTCTACTATTGATCAAAAAAATATACAAAATGCTTTAAAAAAGCTAGATATAGTAAAATTGTCTCTTGATAGTGTAAATGAAAAAACATTTAAAAAAATTGATAGACCTTCAAAAAATATTTCTTTAAAAAATATAATCAATGGAATTATTGAATTTAGAAAAATTTATAAGGGTGAGCTTATCATTGAGATTTTGGTAGTTAAAGGAATAAATGATAAAGAAGATGAATTTGAAGCTTTAAATGAAGTTTTAGCAAAAATTAAACCAGATAGGGTAGATATTTCTACAATAGATAGACCTCCTGCATATAATGTAGAAGGTGTGAGTATTGATAGACTTTTTGAGCTTGCTGAAAATATAAAAAATCAAAATATTTTTATTCCAACTCGTGAAAAAATAAACTATAAAATAGAGAATTTAACAAAAGAAGAGTTACTAAATACTCTTAAAAAAAGACCTTTTAGTGAGAGTGATGTAAAAAATATTCTTGATGAGCATACACAAAAAATTTTTAATGATTTAATTAAAGAGAATTTGCTTGAAGAAGTATGGGTTGGTGGTATTAAATTTTATAAAGCATATATATAAAGGCAAAAAATGAATAGAATATTTTTAGATTTAGTTAGAATTTTTATTGCTGTTGATATTGGAATAGTAGTATTTTGTTATTTAGAAGATAATAAAGTTTGGTTATATAATACTCAACTTGCTTTTTTTTCAACTGCTTTAATAATTTTAGGTTCATTTATAGGTTATAGTAATTCTGTAAAAAGACAATTAGAAAATGGGAATGTAGGAGAAGATATATTGAAAAAATACGAAGATCCTTATAATATTGATGATGAAGAAGAGATTGATAAAGAGAAATTAAAAGAATTAAAAAAACCAAAATTAAAATGGTATGAAGCAATTTTGTTTTCTTTTAAAGGAGGATTTAATTTTATAAGAATTTTAGGGTATGGATTTTTAATTTTTTCATTTATTTTTTTGGTAAAAAAGAATATTTTTGATGTATATAGTTTTTTATTTGGTGTAAGTATTGTTCCAGCAATTGCACTCATTTATAGTTTAATTATAAAAAGAAAATTTAGCTAAGTTTTTAATGAAACATCTCTTAAAAACTGATTTAAATCAATGATTCCTTTATAATGATTTTCTTCATCCAC
>JALVUH010000013.1 GCA_027035735.1 Nautiliaceae bacterium | reverse complement strand
TATTAATGAAAAAATTTATAAAAATGGAGAAGAGATAAAAAAGGTTCCATTAAAAGTATTAATATCAGCATCAAATGAGATACCAAAAGATTTAGAAGCATTGTATGATAGGTTTTTGATTAGAATGGTTGTTAATCCTATTAAAAATAAAGATAATTTTGAATTTATTTTAAATGCTAATATTGATTCAAAAGTGGAAATAAAAGAAAAAATCAAAGATGAAGAATGGCAAGAATGGCAAAAAAAGATTAATAAAATTAGAATTTCAAGAGATACTTTTAATTTAATACACCAAATAAGATATGAAATAGATAAATTAAATATATATATTTCAGATAGAAGATGGCAGAAATCAGCAAGACTTTTAAAAGCGAGTGCATTTTTTAATGATAGAGAAGAGACTAATAGAAGTGATGTAGTTTTACTTAAATACTGTCTTTGGAAAAAGGAGGAAGATTATCAAAAGGTTAATGAAATAATTGAAAATGTTATTGCAAATATGAGTTTAAATAGTAATGTTAATATTTTAGAGCTAAAAAAAGAAAAAGAACAACTGGAAAAAGATATTCAAACATTAGCAGATTCTCAAAAAGAAGATTACGAAATTTTAGATACAATAGTAATAATAAATAATAAAAAATATTTTGAAGTTAAACCAAAATTTGATTATTCAAATTATTATGGTTATCATCAAATGTATAAAACAATGTATATTCCTGTTGAAAAGCTTTATTCAAAAGATAAGTGGATAAAAGTATTAACATCAGAAAAAAAAGAAGCACAATTAGTAAGAGCTAAATGGGAAAAAGATAAATTTGTTTTATATTTGAATAAAAAGAAATCATCATGGGATGAAAATCCTTTATTAGGAATAGATTATAATAATGCTTTATTTTTTTCTAAATTTAGTTTTAAACCTAATATCAAAAAAAATGAAAATAAACCTACAAAAATAAAAGAAACTTTATTAAAAGAGATTGATGTATTAAAAGATGAATTGTTTGATGCATTAAAGAATGTAAAAAAAGAAAAAGAAAATTTAATAAAAAATCTATCAAATATTTTTGTAGGAGATAATGAATTAGAGTCTGTAGTAAAAGGGATAAATTTACAAATAGAAGATTTAGAATTTGAACTTAAAGATTTAGAAAGAGTTTTTAATAGTTTAAAGAATATTGAAATAAAAAATAACAAAAATAATTTTGAAGAAAAAAATGAAGATTCTCTAGAAAATGGAAAAGAATTTAATTTAAATCAATTAGATGGAATATTAAAAAATATTTTTGGAGGATTTAATAAATGAATTGCGAATTAAGAGAAGAAATTATTGCAAAATTGATATCATCAAATCCTGATGATGAAGCTTTAAGAAACTTTAAAGAGGCTTTTAATGAATTTAGGGAGTTTATGAAAAAGGTTGTAATAAAAGATGAGGGAGAAGTAGTTTTGAGATTAAAAAAAATTGAAGAAGATTTGACTTTAATTTCAGCTTTCCCTGATTTATTTAAAAAAAATATTATTACCATAGGAGGAGGATTTAGTGCTGGAAAAAGTGAATTTATTAATAGTTTTTCAAATATTAAACTACCTGTAAATATTGAACCGACTACTGCAATAGCGACATATGTTTTAAAAGGAAATAATGAAATTATTGCTTGTAGTTATAAAGGTGCAAAAGTTGATTTAAAAGAGATTGATAAAAATTTTTTAAGTATTTTATCTCATCAATTTATAAAATCATTTAAATTTAATATCAAAGAACTTCTAAAATATTTAGTAGTAGCTACTAAAATAGATTATGAAAATATATGTTTTGTAGATACTCCAGGATATAATCCATCTAAAAAAGAAGAAGATTTTGAGATTGCTTCTAAATATTTAAAAAATAGCGAGGTTTTAGTATGGCTGATAGGGCTTGATAGTTCAGGAACTATTTCAAGCAGTGATTTGGAATTTTTAGAAAAAGTAGGATTAGATGATAAAAGATTATTTATAGTTTTAAATAAAGCAGATTTGAGAAATGTTCAAGATTTAACAGATGTAATAGAAGAAATTAAAGAAGTTTTAGAGGATTATTCTATAGAATATGAAGGAATTAGTGCATATAGTTCTATTTTAAAAAAAGAGTTTTTATTTGATAAGAAATCTTTGTTTGAATTTTTAAAACAGGAAAACAGTGAAAAATTGATAATTCAAGATATAATTAATGAATTAAAAAGAATTTATCTACTTTATAAATTGAGTTTAGAAATAGAAAAAAAAGAAAAAAAAGAGATTTATAATACATTACAATCTTTATCTATTGATTTATTAGAAGAAGATTTAGAGAATGAAAATGCTTATATGCGACTTGAAGATTTGAAAAGTTATTTTAGATTTAGAAAAGATAATTTATTTGAAGTATTAGATAAGATATTTTTTAAATTTGAAAAAGCTTTAATTTCACTTTTTGGAATAAATGCTAGTTTGAATTTAAATTTTTATATAGAAGATGTTGATTTAACAGAAGATATTTACATTCAAATAGATAAAATTTTAAATTATCAAATAGATGACGATGTAGAATTTGAATTTGAATAAAGGAGCAAAAAATGATTGTAGAAAAACTAAAAAAATTAGAAGAGGTTGAAAAAAAGTATGATTTATTAGATATTAGTGATAGTTTAAAACAAGAGTATGCAATTAGACCTTCTAAAGAAATAGAAAAAGTTTTAGAAGAAAACAGAAAAGAAGGTAGAAAATTAAAATTAGGTGTTATAGGAAGAGTAAAAGCTGGGAAAAGTTCGCTTATAAACAGTTTGATTTTTAATGGAGATACTATTTTGCCAAAAGCGGCTACTCCTATGACTGCGGCTTTGACTGTACTTGAATATTCGGATGAATTTAAAGCTGAGATTGAATTTTATTCAAAAGAAGATATTAAAACTTTAAAAGAAAAACATAAAGAATATGAAGATAGATTTAATAAACTTTATAAAAAATATTTAGAAGAATTAAAAAATGAAGAGAGAGCAAAAAAAAGAGTTTATAGAGAGCTTAAAGATACTCAGCTTTTTGCATATTATGACCAATATGAAAAAATAAAAAATTCAAATATAAATGTAGATGAATTAGAAACAGACATCAAGGCTTCTTCATTAGAAGAGCTTAATGAAAAGTTAAAAGATTATGTAGGAAGTAGTGGTAAATATATGCCTTTTACAAAGGCAGTTAGATTAAAAGTAAATAAAAAAGAGCTTGAAGAGATTGAGATTATTGATACTCCTGGAGTCAATGATCCAGTAATTAGCAGAGAAGAAAGAACAAGGGAGCTTTTAAAATATTGTGATGTTATTTTTATTGTATCTCCAAGCGGGCAGTTTTTGAATGAGGATGATTTAAGCTTAATTGACAGAATTTCATCAAAAGATGGGATAAAAGAGATTTATTTAATTGCTTCTCAAGTAGATACCCAGCTTTATGGAAGTGAAAGAAGAGATAATTTGTATGAAAGTTTAGAATTAATTTCAAATAAATTGACAAATTATGCAAGGGATGTATTTGAAAAAGATGATTTTTTAAAAGAGAGCATAGTTTATAAATTTATTCAAAAAAACAAGGTTTTAACTACAAGTGCAATAGCTTATGCAATAGCTAAAAAACTTGGACATAAACTTGACGCAAATGAAGAACATACTTTTAAATTACTTCAAAAATTTTATGAAGATTATTTTCAAACAAATGCAAGAGATAATTTACTAAAACTTTCAGGTATTAATACTTTAAAAGAGCTTTTAGAAGATGTAAGGAAAAGAAAAGAAAATATTTTAGAAGAGAAAAATAAAAAATTTGAAGAAACTCAGTTAAAATCAATTATAAAGTATCAAGAGGCGTTAAAAAAAGAAATACAAAATAAAATAACAAAACTTAAAAATACAAATATTGAAGAGATGAAAGAAAAAAGTAATAATCTTTTAAAAATAAAAAAAGAAGCTTCAAATGTAGTAAATGAAGAATTTAAAGATTTAGTAGAAGAGTTTGAAATAGAAGCTAAAAATTATCTTTTTAAAGAATTAGATAAGTTTTTTAGAAGTGCAAGAGATGATGTAAAATCAAGCGAAGATATAGAATCAAAAACTTATACAACTACAGAAAAAGTAGAAAAAAAAGGTTTATTAGGAACTATTGGAAGATTTTTTGGAGGAATCTTGGGACAGGATGATTGGGGATATGAAGAGATACAAGAAACACATACCGAAACATATACAGTAGTAAGAGCAGGAATCGTTAGGAATTCGCTTGAGGAATTGACATATAATATAGAAAGTTCTATTGATGTGAGTTTGAGAGAATTTATTTTAAAATTTAGAAAGAATTTATTTAAACATCTTGTAGGTGTTTTAAGAGAAAAAGTTGGAGATGAAAATTTGGATGTTTATATTATTTCATCGGTTTTAAGAAAAGTGGTAAATTCTGTTGAAATTCCAGAAATTAGTTATGCTGATACTTTTCCAAGTTATTTAAAACAAAATGGAACATTAACAAGAGGAGAAGCTGAAGTATTTTTAAATGAAGCTTATAATTATATTTCTTCTTTAAAAGGAAAAGTCCAAAATGATATAAAAAGTTATCTATCAAATTTACATAAAGAATTATTATCATTTAATATTGCTGACAGTATTTTTAAATCTTACGATGAAGAGATTGAAAAATTAAAAAAAGAAATTGAAAATAAAGAATTAAGCATCAAAAGATATGAAAAAATTTTAAAAGAATTAAGTTTTTAAGGAGAAATCGTGGATAAACAAAAAATAGAACAAGAATTTATAAAAAGATTAGAAACAGCGGATGAAAGCGTTGCAAAAGAGGCGCTAAATAAAGCTGATGAAATATTAAAAAAGATATCCAAAAGTGCGGATTTAAAAGGATTTTATGATGATGTAAATATTTTCTTTAAAATGATAAAAGATTATTTTGACGGAAAATGTGATTTGCCGGTAAGAACAGTTGTTGCAATAGGTGTGGCATTAATTTATGTATTAAGTCCTATTGATGTTATTCCAGATTTTATTCCTATTGTGGGACTGCTTGATGATGCATTTGTTTTGACTTTGTGTATTAAATTTATAAAAGATGATATTGAAGAGTATAAAAGAAAATGTCTTTTTATAGTAGATTAAATTTTTAAAGTGTTAACATGAGGCTTGATGAGTATTTGGTAAAAAGTAAATTAGTTGAAAGTAGAAATAAAGCAAAAGAACTTATCAAAAATAAGAAAATAAAAGTTAATGGAAAAATAGAAACTAAACCTTCCTTAAATGTTGAAAATCCAAAAATTGAAATTTTAGAAAAAATATATGTAAGTAGAGCTGCTTGGAAGCTTAAAAATTATCTTGAAAAATACAATATTTCTTTTGAAAATAAAGAAGTTTTAGATGTGGGAAGTTCAACAGGTGGTTTTAGTGAGGTTGCACTTGAGAGTGGAGCTAAAAAGGTGGTATGTGTTGATGTAGGAAATAATCAATTACATCATAAAATAAGAGAAAATGAAAAAGTTGAAGTTTATGAAAATACAGATATTAGAGACTTTGATTATCCAAAAAAATTTGATATATTGGTTAGTGATGTAAGTTTTATATCACTTCTTAAAATTTTTGATAAATTAGCTAATTTATCTGATGAGATGATTTTGCTTTTTAAACCTCAATTTGAAGTAGGAAAAGAAGCTAAAAGAGATAAAAGAGGTGTTGTAATTGATAAAAAAGCAATAGAGAGAGCAAGAGAAAATTTTGAAAAGTATATAAGCAGAGATTTTGAAATTTTAAGAAGTGAAGAGTCAAGCATAAAAGGAAAAGAAGGAAATATTGAATATATTTATCATTTAAGGAGAAAAGTTTGAAAAGATATCCTACAAGAAAAATAAAAATAAGAGATGTAGAAATTGGAGGAGATGCACCAATTTCAGTGCAATCAATGACGTATTCAAAAACAAAAGATATAAAAACAACTCTTGAGCAAATAAATAGACTTTATTTTGCAGGAGCAGATTTAGTTAGAGTAGCAGTTTTAGATGAAGAGGATGCTAATGCTTTAAAAGAGATAGTTTCTAAATCTCCTCTTCCAATAATTGCTGATATTCATTTTAATTATAAACTTGGACTAAAAGCTGCTGAATATGTAGATGCTCTAAGGATTAATCCAGGAAATATTGGAGGAGAGAAAAGAGTAAAAGAGATAGTAAAGGCATGTAAAGAGAGAAATCTTCCTATTAGGATAGGAGTAAATGCAGGAAGTTTAGAAGAACATTTAGAAAATAAATATGGACAAACTCCAAAAGCAATGGTTGAGAGTGCTTTATGGCATATAAAATTTTTAGAGGATTTGGATTTTTTTGATATAAAAGTATCTCTTAAAGCTAGCGATGTAATAAGAACGGTTGAGGCTTATAGAATGTTAAGACCACTTGTGGATTATCCATTTCATTTAGGAGTTACAGAAGCTGGGACTAAATTTCATGCGACAATTAAATCTGCTGCTGCTTTTGGAGCATTACTTCTTGAAGGAATTGGAGATACTTTGAGAGTTTCTATTACAGGTGAACTTGAAGAAGAGATTAGAGTTGGAAAAGCTATACTTAAAGATTTAGGACTTTTAAATGAAGGGGTAAATATAATTTCTTGTCCTACATGTGGTAGAATTGAAGTAGATTTACCACCAATTGTAGAAGCAGTAGAAGAAGCAACTAAAAACATTAAAAAACCACTAAATCTTGCTGTTATGGGTTGTGTTGTAAATGCAATAGGTGAGGCCAAAGAAGCAGATGTAGCGATTGCTTGTGGTAAAGGATATGGGCTTATTATAAAAAAAGGTGAAGTTATTGGAAAATATAAAGAAGAAGAACTGCTTGATAGATTTTTGGAAGAAGTAAAAAAGGAGGCTGAATAATGGATGGAGTTGGTCTTATAATAGGTGTGGGAGTTATGATTTTTTCTCTCGCTTTTATATTTATAATTATTTTATTGATTCCAAATAAAGTAACAAAAGAAAAACTTATAAAAGTAATTGGAGAAGAAAATATTGAAAAAATAAAACAAGCAAAAGATGATGAAGAAATTAAAGCAATTATAAGGGCATTACCTAAGAAAAGAAGAAGTAAATTAAAAACTTTAATGGAATCTCAAGATATAAGAGATGTATTAAAAGCTTTGCATGAACATATTTTAAAGGAGAGAAGTGAATCTTTATAATATTGATATTGAAAGAGGGATACTTAGCGCAATTTTATTTGATGGAAAAGTTTATGAAGATGTTGCTTCAATCTTAAAACCAAGTGATTTTTATCTTCCTTTTCATCAAGCAGTTTTTGAAACAATGGAAGAGCTTTATAAAAAAGATTTGCCAATTGATGAAATTTTTTTAAGAGATGAGCTTAAGAAAAAAAACAAATTTGATGAAGAGCTGTTTTTAGAGATTCTTGGAACAGCTCCAGTTGAAGCAGTTGAAATATATGCAAAAGAGTTAAAAGATTTAGCTACTAAAAGAGAGCTTATTCATCTCTCAAATGAAATTAAAAAAATTGTTTTAGAAGAAGATAAAAAAGCTGTTGAAGAAGTAGAAGAGATTCAAAGTAAACTTTTTGCTATTGCAACTTCAAATTTAGCAGGTGATTTTAAATCTTCTTTAAATGTAGTTGAAGAGACTCTTAATTTTATAAAAACTCAAGCAGCTAAAAAAAATAGAATTGTTACAGGACTTGATACAGGATTTATTGAACTTAATAGAATGACAAGCGGATTTAATGAGGGGGATTTGATTATAATTGCTGCAAGACCATCTATGGGGAAAACTGCATTTGCCTTAAATCTTGCATTAAATGTAATAAAGCAAGATAAAGGAGTGGCAATTTTCTCTCTTGAAATGCCAGCAGAACAATTAATGCTAAGAATGCTTAGTGCGGCTAGTAAAATTCCTTTGCAAGATATAAGAAGAGGAAGTTTAAATGAAGAAGAGTGGAGTAAACTTAGTGCAATTGCAGATGAAATAGCAAATAAGCCTCTTTTTGTAGATGATGAAGGCTATATTAATATTCATACAATTAGAGCAAAACTTAGAAAACTTAAAGCTCAAAATCCTAATTTATCTTTGGCAGTAATAGATTATTTGCAGCTTATTGCATCAGACCAAAGAGAAAGACATCTAGCAATTGCAGAAATTTCTAGAAGTTTAAAACTTTTAGCTCGTGAGCTTCAAATTCCAATAATTGCGCTCTCTCAGCTAAATAGGGCACTTGAATCTAGACCGAATAAAAGGCCAATGTTAAGTGACCTTAGAGAATCAGGAGCAATTGAACAAGATGCAGATATTATTATGTTTATTTACAGAGATGATGTGTATAAAGCAATGGAAGCAAAACAAAAACAAAAAGAAGCTCTTGAGAAGGGAAAAGCAGTAGAGATAGATTTTAAAGAAAAAGAAGTTGAAGATGCAGAAATAATTATTGGAAAACAGAGAAATGGACCAACAGGAACGGTTGAGATGCTTTTTCATAAAAAATATACACTTTTTACTGATAAAGTTAGTGAAGTTAAAGAAATTGAGCCAACTGATGCTCAAATAGATATTCCAAATATATAATGAAAAAATTACTTTTTCTTTTTTTTATTTTAGCTATTATATTTAGAGTTCAAATATCATTCTTAAATTATTTATCATTTATAAACAAACCTGTTAAAGAAGTAAATGTAAAAGTAATAAATCAATACAAAAAGAAAAATTATTATGTTTTAAAACTTAAAAATAATGAAATTACTTTTTATACCATCAACAGAGATAATTTAAAAAATTTGTTAAATGAAAATGTTTCAATCAAAATTTTTACTAAAAATATTTCCTTTTTTGATTATTTAACAAAATTTTTTGCAATTAGTTATGATTTAAGATTAAAAGATGCCTCATTTTTAGATAAATGGATTGAAAAACAGCATAAAGATAAAAAAATAACCAATCTTTATAAAGCTCTGTTTTTAGGTGAATCAATAGATTATCAAACAAGAAAGGAGCTTAGTACATTAGGGATTTCTCATCTTTTTGCTTTAAGTGGATTTCATTTAGGATTTATTTCATTTTTGCTCTATTTTGTTTTTGGATTTTTTTATAAAAAATTTCAAAGATTTTTTCCTTATAGGAATAGATTTTTTGATATTGGTTTATTAGTTTTAGTTGTAGAATTTATATATCTTTATTTTACTTCTTTTCCTCCTTCTCTTATTAGAGCTTATGTAATGGAAATTATTCTTTTTTTATTTGTTATACGATTGCAAAATATTTTCAATTTAAAAATAGTGGTTTTAACTATATTTTTTTCATTTTTAATCTTTTTTAATAAAATATTTTCAATTGGATTTTTACTTAGTATTTTAGGTGTTTTTTATATTATGTTATTTTTTAAATATTTTAAAGTTAATTGGAAAAATAGTGTTTTAATGAATATTTTTTTATTTCTTATGATGTTTGTAATATCTCACATTTTTTTTGGAAATTTTAATTATTATCAATTACTTTCTCCTTTTGTTACTATTTTATTTACTATTTTTTATCCAATTAGTTTTTTATTGCATATATTTAATATAGGAGGAATTTTTGATAATTATTTATTAAATTTTTTACATTTAGGAGATAGTTTTTTTATTTATAAAGTCTCTTTAGTTTTTGGAATATTATTTTTGTTATTAAGTTTTGTTTCATTTTATAAAAAATGGGCTTTTTATGGTATAAATATATTAGCATTAATTATTTTAGGAGGAGCTTTTGTATAAGTTGAGATTTGAAGATGTTAAAGAATATAAAAATTATTGGGCTGAACTTATAGAAAAAGAAAGAGAAGCTGAAAAAGAGTTTCATTTAAATGAAATAAAAAGATTAAGCGGAGTTGAAAGACAAAAAAGAGGAAGAGCAATTCTTGGGCTTAGGATGAGATATGTGGGAGAGTTTTTAGATTTTAAAATTTATAGATTCAATAGAAATAATATGCCAGAACATCAAATAAAAGTAGGTGATATTGTTTTAATAAGCAAAGGAGAGCCTCTTAAATTTAATCAAGAAGCAACAGTTAGTGCAGTTGGTAAAAATTTTATAGAAGTTTATTCAAAAGAGCCAATTTTCCGCTCTAAACTTTATAGATTAGATTTGTTTGTAAATGATATAACTTTTAAGAGAATGTTAAAGGCACTTGATAGGGTAGAAAGTGGTGAAGTTAAATGTGATGTAGATATTTTGCTTGGAAAAAAAGAACCAAATATTATAGAAACTAAAGAGAAAAGTGATATATTAAATGAATCTCAAAATAAAGCTTTATCTAAGTCAATTAAATCTGATATATTTTTAATTCACGGGCCTCCTGGGACTGGTAAAACTACAACTTTAGCAGAAGTAATTAAAAAACATATAGGAAAAAAACTTTTAGTTACAGCTGATAGCAATGTAGCGGTAGATAATTTAGTAGAGAAATTGAAAGATTTTAATATAGTAAGAATCGGACATCCAGCAAAAATTGAGAGCAATTTAATGAAATTTTCTTTAGATGTGAAAATTAGAAGAGATAAAAGGTATAAAGAGGTTGAAAAGATTATTAAAAAAATAGATGATTTAAAATATCTTCAAGAAAAACGCACAAAAAAGCCAACACCAGCTAGAAGAAGAGGTATGAGTGATGAGGAAATTTTATCTTTAGCAAAAGAAGGAAAAGGCAAAAGAGGGGTTAAGGCTGAGTGGATTAGAGAAATGGCAGAATGGATTAAAATCCAGCAAAACATAAATAAACTTTATGATAAGAAAAATGAAATAACTGAAGAGATTATGAAAGATATTTTAAATAGTGCTGATATTATTTTTGCTACAAACTCTGCTGCGGGTGGAGATTTTTTAGAAGATAAAGAGTTTGATGTAGTTTTTATTGATGAAGCGGCTCAAGCAATGGAGCCAAGTAGTTTAATTCCTTTTATAAAAGCTCCTCAGGTAATATTTGCAGGAGACCACAAACAACTGCCACCTACAATTCTTAGTAATGATAAAAGACTTAGCCTATCTATGTTTGAGAGATTTACTGATATTTATGAAAAAGCTTATTATACACTTGAGATTCAATATAGAATGAATGAAAAGATTAATCATTTTCCAAGTTGTGAATTTTATGAATGCAAGGTTAAAACTTATGAAAAGATAAAAAATATAACTATTAAAGATTTAGGGATTAAAGAAGATGAATTTTTTGGAGGATTTAATCCGATTACTTTTTTTGATACAAAAGGGAAATTTTTGGAAGCTGTAAAAAAAGGTTCTCCTTCAAAATATAATCCACTTGAAGCTAAGTTTGTGGTAAATTTAGTAGAAAAACTTTTAGATGCAAAAGCAAAAGAGGAATTTATAGGAGTGATCACTCCATATAAAGACCATGAAGAGTATATAAAAAAACTTCTTGAAGAGAAAAATATTAAAATAGAAGTAAAAAGCGTAGATGGTTTTCAAGGTAGAGAAAAAGAGATAATTATTCTTAGTCTTGTTAGAGCAAATGAAAAGGAAGAGATAGGGTTTTTGAGTGATTTAAGAAGACTAAATGTTGCTATAACTAGACCAAAAAGAAAACTTATAATTGTTGGAGATGCTAAAACTCTTAGTAGCAATGAAACATATAAAAGACTTATTGAATATATAAAAAATGAAGGTGTTTTAAAGGAAGTTGATGAGAGTTGAAATAACAAAAAGTGCTTATGAAAAATTAAAAAAATTTTTTCCATGGGTTTATAAAAACGAAATAATAAAGGCTCCAGATTGCAATCCAGGGGATGTTGTTGATTTAATTTATAAAAATGAATATGTAGCAACTGCTTTTTTTAATCCTTTAAGTAAAATTTCTGCAAGAGTAATAACTTTTGAAAAAACTCATATAGATAAAGAATTTTTTAAAGAAAGAATAAAAAAGGCAATTAAAAAAAGGGAAAATTTAAAAAGTATTACAAATTCATATAGATTAATCCATTCAGAAGCTGACTTTTTACCTGGACTTATTGTTGATAGGTATGGTGATTATTTAGTAATTAGTGTTACAACTGCTGGTATTGAAAATTTTAAAGGAATTATAGTTGAGATTTTAATTGATTTATTAAATCCAAAAGGGATATATGAAAAAGGTGATAAGATTAGAGAAAAAGAGGGGCTTGAAGTAATTTCTCAAAAGTTATATGGAGAAATAGAAGATGAATTTGTAATAATTGAAAATAATAAAAAATTTTTAACTAATTTAATTACAGGTCAAAAAACAGGCTTTTTTTTAGACCAAAGAAAAAATAGAAAAATTGTCGGAGATTATGGGAATAAAAAAACATTAGACCTTTTTGCCAATGCTGGAGGATTTGGAATTTATGCAAATGCTAACTTTACTAAATTTGTTGAGATTTCGGCTAGTGCTTGTAGTTTGATAGAAAAAAATTGTGAATTAAATAATCTTAAAAATTATGAAATAGTAAAATCTGATGTATTTAAATTTTTGGAAAAAGAAAAAGAGACTTATGATTTAATTATTATTGACCCTCCAGCTTTTGCAAAAAATAAAAATGCTAAAAAAGGTGCTTTAAAGGGATGGAAATATTTAATTGTTAATTCTCTTAAATTACTTGAAAAAGATGGATATTTAGCACTTTTTAGTTGTTCTCATTCTATTAACCAAAAAGATTTATTGGATTTGGCTCTTAGTAGTTCTATTATTGATGGCTCATATTTAGAAGTAGTTGAATTTTTAAAACAGGATATTGATCATCCATATATTTTAAATATTCCAAATTCTTTATATCTTACTGGTGTATTGCTTAGAAAATTTTAAATTTAAGGATTAAAAAATGAAACTTCTTTTTATAAGACACTCTTTAGCTATTGAAAGAGAAAATTTTAGCGGTCATGATTTTGATAGACCTTTAACTGAGAAGGGTATAAAAAGAGCTAAAAGACTTT
>JALVUH010000012.1 GCA_027035735.1 Nautiliaceae bacterium | reverse complement strand
ATACTGACTAAATAAAGTGAAACAATTGCAAATTTTAATGAAGCAAAAGCGTTAAAAAAAGTATTTTGTCTGAGTATAGTGAGTTAATACTTTTTAGCTTTTGCAAAAAGTTAAAAAATTTGTACTTTTGTTGAACGCATTTAGTCAGTATTTAATACACACTCTCCTTGCAAACTTGCATATTTTTAGCTAAAATAATTTTAGCAAGGAGGGAGAAATGAGTGAAGAAATCTTCAAAGACGCCATAATACCCGCAAGTGAAGCCCTTAAAAAAGCACCTGAAATTAAAGGTATTCCAACAGGAATAGAAGGACTTGATGAACTTTTTTTTGTAGCAGATGTTAAAAATGGAAAACCTGTCAAAAAAAATCTTGGTGGAATACCATCTTTTAGCGTATGTAACTTAACTGGCGTAAATGATACAGGAAAAAGTTTAATGGCAGAGCAGTTTTCTATTTATCAAGCACAAAATCAAAAAGTCTGCTTCATTACTGTTGAAACTCCTGCAAATTATGTAGTAGCTTCTATGAAACTTAGAGCAAAAGCTATGGGAATTGATGAAAATGTCATAGATGAAAATATAATTTTTATAGATGCTACTAGTCACTTTCAATTAAGAGATGATGTTCATACACTCCTTAATACTTTAGCTTATGCAATTAAAGAGTATAAAATAAAATTTACAGTAATTGATTCAATAACAGGACTTTTTGAAAATAAAGAAATGATGGCAAGAACAATTGTTAGAATTGTATATAATTTTTTAAAAAAATGGTATCAAACTTCTATTTTAGTATCTCAAAAAAGAAGTGGTCATGATTTATTAAGCTCAGAAGCAGCAGGAGGATATGCGGTAGGTCATATTGTAGATGGAACAATAGTTTTGAGCAAAGATATAGTAGATTCAACCTATAAAGAGAGAATGTACAAAAAACCTCTTGGAGAGCTTGTTAGACTTTTTAGAATTGATGGATGCAGAATGTGCGGACATGATACAAAAATAAGATTTTTAGAAATTACAGAAACTGGACTTGTAAAAATTAAAGAACCAATAGGAGGTGGAAAATGATTTTAGATGTAAAAATAAATGATAATGAAGTAAAATATTTAGCTGAGAGAGTATTTTTTAAATCAATTGATTTGCTTGGAGGACTTAATAAACTTGCTGAATATAGAACTCTTACATGGCTTCCAAGTATCGCAAGAGCCTCTTTTGCTGTTGTTTTAAAAGAAGAATTTTTAAAAACAGAAGATGAGATTGCAGAATTTATAGGACTCACTCGTAATACAGTAAGACAAATCCTAAGAGCTGATCCAAATCTTGCACTTTATAAAATTGAACATATTGACGAATTAACAAGTGAAGAAAAAAAACAACTTAAAGTTCACACAGCAGGAGGTATTGCAAAACTTGCTTATAAATATGTAAAATCTGGAGAAGACTCTGAAACTGTAATGGAATACTGCAGACAAATTTCTCAAGAAGCTGTAGCTCAATGCGATACTCCTTGGGCATATTTAGTTCTTAAAAATGTAAAAGGTATAAAATATCCTATCATAGATTCAAAAACCTTAGAAGATAAAATTGGACATCTTGAAATAAAAGGTATAAAAGCAACTGAAATTGTTAATAATCTTCATTATCCTATAAAAAATCCAGCACTCTTACTTAAAGAAATAAAAGAGTATTTACAAATGAAAGGACTTTAATGAAAAAAACAAAAATAGTAGCAACCCTTGGACCTGCTACTTTTGATAAAATTGAAAAACTAATAAAAGAAGGTGTTGATGTATTTAGACTTAACTTCTCACATGCCGACCATAAAACTCACAAAGCTTCTATTAAAAAAATAAGAGAAATTGCTAAAAAGTTAAATTCAAAAACTGCAATACTTCAAGATATAAGTGGACCTAAAATTAGAATTGGTGAAATTGATGGAGTTCTTGAACTTAAAAAGGGAGATAAAATAAGACTTGTTAAAGGCAAACCTAAAAGCAAATATGATTTAACACTCAGTTATCCAGAGATTATAGACCATGTAAAAGTAGGAGAATATGTATTTTTTGCAGATGGTAGTATCAGAACAAAAGTTATAGAAAAACATCCCGATTATTTAGTATTAGAAGTAAAAAATAGTGGAGTGCTATCTAGTAGAAAAGGTGTAAACTTTCCTCACTCAAACCTTAAAATATCTGCAATTACTGAAAAAGATAAAAAAGATTTGGTTTTTGGAGCAAAAAATGGAATTGATATAGTTGCAATTTCTTTTGTTAATAACAAAAATGATATTTTAAAAGCTAAAGAAATCTTAAATGAAAATGGAGCCAATCCTTGGGTAATAGCTAAAATTGAAACTAAAAAAGCAGTTGATAATTTAGATGAAATCTTAGAAGTTAGCGATGGAGTAATGGTAGCAAGAGGAGATTTAGGAATTGAAGTAGGATTAGAAAAAGTACCTGTTATTCAAAAAAAAATAATAAGACGAGCAAATAAACTTAAAAAACCTGTAATTACTGCTACTCAAATGCTTCTTTCAATGGTAAATTCTCCTTTTCCAACTCGCGCAGAAGTTAGTGATGTGGCAAATGCCGTAATGGATGGAAGTGATGCAGTAATGCTAAGCGATGAAACAACAGTTGGAAAATATCCAATAAAAGCCGTTGAAACTCTTAAAAAAGTAATCATTGAAACTCAATCTATATATCCATATTATAAAAAATATGAAATAGATGATAGTGATGCTATTGCGGCAAGTGTTGCAGATTTGTGTAAAGGGATAGAACCAAAAGCAATTGTTAGTTTTACAAGCAGTGGTACAACTGTTAAAAGCATAGCAAAATATAGACCAAAACCACCAATATTTGCAGTAACACATAGTAGAGAAACAAGTAGAAAACTAAAAATGGTATGGGGAGTAGAAGAAATAATAGAACTTCCAAAAATCAAAAATCCTGAAAAACTTATTGAAAAATTTAAAGAAATAGC
>JALVUH010000011.1 GCA_027035735.1 Nautiliaceae bacterium | reverse complement strand
TTTTAGTTTTTATTGTTTTTAGCCATTCATTTATCTCTTCTAAAGTTTTGCTTTCAGCATTTTTAATAACACACATATAAAGCCCATCTTCACGAGAAACTGCTACTGAGATGTTTGAAGCAGGGTAGGTTAGGAGTTTGTCATCTTTTAATATACTTCTGGTTAATGGGTTTTTTTGCATAGCAAGTGCTAATGCTTTAATTAAAACAGTTGTTAGTTTAATGCCTTGTGGTTTTGTTACTTCAATTTCATCAAACATCAAATAAGTAGGTTTGCTCCATGCATTTACAACAGTTTTAATTACCGCTTTTTGATTGTTACTTAGTGGAGTTATTTTTGGAATATTATTTTGTTTGATGTAATTTAAAACTTCTTCTTTTGTGATTTTGTGATTTAACTCAAATTCATTTTCATCAATTTCATACTCTTTAAGCAGTTTAAGAGCTGCTGGTGTGAAATATCTTTTTAAGACAAACTCTTTTATATCTTCTTCATGTGCAGGAGTTGGTAGTAGAGCTTTTTTTTGTAATTTTTCAATATCTATATTATATTCACTTGCTAGTTTTTTAGCAGCAGGTGAAGCAGAACCTTTTGGAAGATTAAGAGTTTGAGTTGATATTTGTATAGTTTCTTTTTTTGGTTTTTGTGTAGTTTTTATTTCAGGTTGTTTTTGAGTTTCTTCTTTTGGTTTTTCTTTTTGGATTTTTTCTTGAGGTTTTTTAATTTTTTCTTGAGGTTTAGTCTCTGTTTCAATTATTGCAATAACTGATTTTACTGGAACTTCTTCTCCTTCTTTTACTAAAAGCTTTTTAACAACTCCAGATTTAAAAGTTTGAATATCCATTGTAGCTTTATCACTCTCAACCTCAGCAATTTTATCGCCTTCTTTTACATATTGACCTTCTTTTACATACCACTTGATAAGTTTTCCTTTATCCATTGTATCAGAGAGAATTGGCATTACGATTTTATATTCCATTTTTAGCCTTCCAATCAAGAATTTTATTTACTATTTTATCTGGAGTTGGAATTGCTGCTAGTTCTAGTTTTCTATTATATGGAATAGGGACATCTTCTCCTGCAATTCTAAGTACTGGTGCATCTAAATCATAAAAACAATTTTCCATAATCTGAGCTACAACCTCAGCTCCCATTCCTCCAGTTTTGTGGTCTTCTTCTACAATTACGCATTTTTTTGTTTTTTTAATTGATTTTGAGATAGTTTCTATATCAAGAGGTCTTAAAGAATTTAAATCAATTATCTCTGCATCAATACCATGCTTACTTAATTCTTTCTCAGCTTCAAGAACATCATATCTCATTTTTAAGTAAGTTAAAATTGTTAAATCTTTTCCTTCTTTAACTATTTCAGCTTTGAAAGGGTCAAAATCTTTAACTTCTTTAAAATCCATCTCCATTGGATAAAGTAGCTCATGCTCTAAGAAAATTACAGGGTCATTTGATTTTATAGCCCATTTGAGTCCATAATATGCATAGGTTGCATTGCTAGCAGTAAGGACTATAAGACCAGGTGTTGAAGTATAAAGAGTTTCATAACTTTCACTATGTTGCGCTGCAAGTTGTCTTGATACTCCCCCAGGCATTCTAACAACTAAAGGAATTGTCATTTTACCACCGCTCATATATCTTAGTTTTGCTGCGTGGTTTATAATCTGATCCATCGCTAAGAGTGAGAAATTAACTGTCATAATTTCAGCTATCGGTCTAAGCCCTGCTATTGCCATACCTATTGCATTTCCAACAATGCTTAGCTCTGCTATTGGAGTATCAATTACTCTTTTTTCACCATATTTACTTATAAGTCCTTCCGTTACTCTATAACTTCCTCCATATCTTCCTACATCTTCACCTAAAATTACTACGCTTTCATCATCAGCCATACATTCATCAATAGCTTTATTTAATGCACTACGGTATAACATTTTCACACTCCTTACAAAATACATCATCATATAATTCTTCAATTTCAGGTTCAGGAGAATTTGCCGCAAATTCAACAGCTTCATTTATTACTTGTTCTACTTTTGCATCAAGTTCATTGAAATATCTCTCTTCTACCAAACCTTTTTCTATCGCTTTTTTCTTTAGATTTTCAATAGGGTCTTTTCTTTTAAAAATTTCCATCTCTTCTTCACTTCTGTATTTTCCGGCATCACTCATAGAGTGCCCTTCATACCTATAAGTCTTAGCTTCAATAAATACAGGACCAAGACCATTTTCTATAATTTCTTTGGCTTTAGTTACAGTATTATAAACATCGCATACATCCATTCCATCGCATTCGAATGTTGGCATATAGTTTCTAGCTTTTTCTTTTAAATCTACAAATGGACTAACCCAAGAGATGTGAGTACCTATTGCATAGAAGTTATTTTCAGCAAAAAACATAATAGGAAGTTTCCATGCAGCTGCTATATTTATGCTTTCAAAAAAAGCTCCAGCGTTACTTGCCCCATCTCCAAAAATTGCAAAAACTCCAGCTTTTTCTCCTTGGAGTTTTCTTGCATACGCACATCCTACCGCCATTGGCAAATGTCCTGCTACAATTGCATCCCCTCCGTAAAAGTTAAGCCTCGGCTCAAACAAATGCATACTTCCACCTTTACCTTTACTAACACCTGTTTTTTTACCAAAAAGTTCAGCCATTACAACTTTTGGATCCATTCCCCTTGCAATTGCCAAAACATGCTCACGATAATGTGTAAAAACATCACCTTTATCAAATGCTTGCATTGTTCCTACACTTACAGCCTCCTGACCTATATCAAGATGTAAAAAACCAGCTATGTCTCCAAGCATATAATGCTCTTTTGCTTTTAGTTCAAATTCACGTCCTAGTTTCATTAAATAATAAAATTTTTCAATTCTTGCTCTATTCATTGCTAAACTCCTCAATTGCATTCATAAGAGGTATCATATACATAAGTGCAGGACCTCCATGCATTACTACAGCTTGCATTCCAGCTTCTATTAATTCTTCTTTAGTTGCTCCAAGTTTAAGAGCATTTTGAGTATGAAATGCAATACACCATTCACACTGAGC
>JALVUH010000010.1 GCA_027035735.1 Nautiliaceae bacterium | reverse complement strand
CATCTTCTCTAAAACACTCAGCATATCCTGTATCAGTTTCATGAACTATAATTGAATAAACTTTTACTTCTTTTTCTCCATTTTTAAATTCCATAAGTTCTAATACTTTATCAATCATTAAAAAAAATACTCTACTAAATTGCTCAGCAGAGGGATTTACCGGAAGTTCTATCCATCTTTCGCTAAATTTTTTAGCAAATTCTAAATACTCAGGATTATCCCCACTCCACAAAGTAATAGCATGGTCAAAACTATCAATCAAATCTTTTATATAAAGTTTCATTAATCCAAAATCATATACCATTTGCCCATTATCTAAAAAATTTGATTCTAACTTTACCTCAACTTTGTAGCTATGACCATGAATTGATTTAGAACATCTCCTTGAAGTACAATGCCTTACAATATGAGCATTTTCAAATTTAAAAAGTTTTCTAATAATCATTTATACTCCTCTTTTTTTGCCAAATAGCCTTATATGAAGCCTATCGGAATATCTATACCCATTTTTTAAACAAAAATCAAATACAAAAGGAGCATTTTTTTCTAATTCCTCTTTAGTTGAGCCAAGCGGCATACAATAAATTGGAATATCAACTCCCTCTGTAATATCATCAATTTCTTCTTTTAAATACCTATCAATTACAAATTTAAAAAAACTTCTCTTAGCATTTTTAGCTATATTTTTAATAATCTCTTTTTTTACTCTTTTTTTATATTCTTCTTTAGAATTTGATAACTTTACACTCATAGCAAAAGCTACTTTTTTATACAAAGGATATTTTTCAAAATCAGGAGAAATAGTAGCATTTGTTTCAATTGTAATATTTCCTCTAAACCACTCAATTAATGGATAAAGTCTATCAAAATAAAGTCCAGGCTCTCCTCCAGTTATAACCAAATCAGGCTTAAATTTAAGATATTTTTTTATCTCTTTTTTTATCTCTTCTATACTTAGATTTTTCCATTCACTTTTATATTTTTTATCTACTGCATAATAACTATCACATCCTCTCTTGCCAAAGCCCGGACAAGTTAAATTACACCCTCCAACTCTAATAAACAAGCTTGGATTTCCAGCATATTTTCCCTCACCTTGAATTGAATAAAATATCTCACTTACCGGTATTCTCCATTCTCCACTCTCCATTCTCAATTTACTCTCCACTTTTTTTCAACTAAAACTTTTCCACTTTTATAAATTCTACCTATAAATTCATCCCCTCTTTCAACTCTTCCAACTCCTTTTGGAGTCCCACTCATTATAATGTCTCCATCATCAAGCCCAAAAATTTCATCTATATCTTTAACTAAAAAATCTGGCTTATACATCATAAGCTCAACACCGCCTCTTTGAACAATTTCACCATTTTTCACAACTTCTACTTCTAAATTATTCAAATCATCTATTTCTACAAAATCACTAAATATAGCAGCACCTTTAAATGCTTTGGCTCTTTCCCAAGGAAGTCCTTTTTGTTTTAATTTAGTTTGAATATCTCTTAGAGTCAAATCAAATCCAAATCCAACTGCTACTATTTTTTTATTTTTAATTAAAAAACTAATCTCTCCTTCATAATGAAGCCCTTCTCTATATACAATCTCTTCACTAATAGAGCTATTTGGCTTTATAAAATAAACAGGCTCACTTGGGATTTCATTATTAAGCTCTTTAATATGCTCTACATAATTTCTACCAACACAAACAATCTTACAAGGAGCTATTTTTAAGTTAATTGTTTTCATCTTTATCCATTTCACAAAGTTTAGCATACCCTTTACCAACCCTTGCTACTGGCTCAAATTCTCCATCCATATACATCTTTTCAATTTTAAGAAAAAAAGGAATTGTAGCCATCTCATCTTTCTCAAAAGTTCCATATAAAGTAGTTAAAAATGCTCTTTTACATCCTTTTACAATTGGTGGAAAATTATCATCAATTCTTTTTAGTTCTACATTAAATTCATCAGCCTCACTTACATTATGAGGTAAAACTTCACTAGTTTTATCCATTTTTTCAGTAAGTTCAATTGGCACTAAACAAACAGTTGCTTTTTTTGTCTCTTTAATATTCTTAAATGTATCTTTAGGTTCATTAATATTAGGTTTTTTTCTTCCAATACTAACCATTAAAAGTGGAGGTTTACTTGAAACTCCTGTAAAATAGCTAAAAGGGGCAACATTAATAACTCCATCATTTTCAGTTACTATCCATGCAATAGGACGAGGAATAATATTTCCTGCCATTAACTTATATCTCTCTTTAGCTTCTATTTCATTAAAATTTATTAATTTCATTCTAAACTCCCCAAATACTAATTACTATTTTTCTATTGCTAGGATAATCTCTATGTTCATTTAAATAAATTCCTTGCCAAGTACCTAAATTAAGTCTTCCCCTAGTAATTGGTATATTTAAACTTACCCCAAACATAGATGACTTAAAGTGAGCTGGCATATCATCAGCACCTTCTAAAGAGTGATGATAATTATATCCATCAGGTACAAGTGAACTTGAAATTTCCTCCATATCAACTCTTACATCAGGTGAAGCATTTTCATTAATTGTAAGAGATGCTGAAGTATGTTTTAAAAAAAGATTCATCATCCCCATATTAATATTACTTATATCAATTGCTTCTAAAATCCTATCAGTTATTAAAAAAAAGCCCCTACTAGGAGCTTTAACTATAATCTCTTTTTGTTTAAAAATCATCAAGATTCAAGCTCCCTTTAGAATAATTTACCACATTTCCTTCAAAGAAGTTTGTTTTTTGATCATTAAAACTAGAAAAACTATCAAACCAGCTTATAGGATTTTTGAGCCCAATTTCTGGGAATAAAAGCTCAAGCCCCATCGCATTTACTCTTTTATTTGCTAAGTATTTTGTAAATCTATCAATAAGCTCTTTAGAAAGTCCTAAAATTTCATCATTAGTAATATAAAATCCCCAATCTCTCTCAAGTTCATATGCAGCATAAAGCATCTCTTTTATATTTCTATAAACTTCTGGAGTGAAAAGGTCTGGGAATTCTTTTTGAATTTCTTTAAAAATATTTGCAA
>JALVUH010000009.1 GCA_027035735.1 Nautiliaceae bacterium | reverse complement strand
ACTAAAAAATAGGTGCTTCTTTATTGATCTCTTTGCTTGGAGGTGGTGAAATAGGTGTAAAAAGCTCTTTTTTACCATTAGGCATTATATAAGTTTTTACTTCTTTTGGTATTTTAAAAGTTCTTTTAAGTTCTGGATGGATTTTTAATAGATGTTTATAAAAGTATCTAAATGCAGGGGCTGAGACTATTCCTCCAGGCATTGCATATCCTAAAGAAGTATAATTATCATTTCCAAACCAAATAAGTGTTTCTGTATCTGGAGTAAATCCATCAAACCATGCATCTCTAAATTTATTAGTTGTTCCTGTTTTCCCTGCTATTTGTATTCCTTTGACTCTTGCTCTTCTTCCTGTTCCTTTTTTTACTACATCTTCTAATATGTTTATAATTAAATATGCTTGATAATCAGGCTCAATTTTTTCGCTTTTGTATTTAGGTATTATTGTAATATCTTCTTTTGGAATTGTTAATTTTTTTACAATATGGACTTTGGTTTTGACTCCATAATTACTAAATATAGTATAAAGTTCACTCATTTTCCACATACTAACACCAATACTTCCTAATGCTATTGATAAATTTTTTGGCATTTTATTAAATCCAAATTTATATAAATTTTGAATGATATTATCAAGACCAAGTTCCATAGCTAAATGTATTGTAGCAAGATTTTGAGAATGGACTAAAGCTTCTCTTAAAGTGATAAGTCCTAAGGTGTTGTTTTCGTAGTTTTTTGGTTTCCAATATTTGTCTTCATCATCATCAGATGGAATTTTGAATTTAACACTTGTATCAGGAATTAAACTTCCAGGATTATATCCTTCATTAAGAGCAATTTGATAAATAAAAGGTTTTATTGAACTTCCAAGGCTTCTTTTTGATTGATATGCTCTATTAAATTTTGATTTTTTATAATTTACTCCTCCTACAATAGCTAAAACTTCACCTGTATGTTGATTTATAGTAATCATTGCACCATTTAATTCATTAGGATTTAATTTTGGATTTATTTTTAAGACTCTTTTGTAATTCCATTGAATAGTTTTTTTTGCTAATTGTTGTGTTGGTAAATCAATAGTTAAATAAATTTTATATCCTCTTGTGAGTAAATCTGGATAATTTGGTAATAATCTTTTAATAGCAGTGTCTACTGCGTAAGGAGCTTTTGGAGTTAACATTTTTTTATAAACTTTTGGTCTTTGAAGAAGCGCTGTTTTGTATTCATTAGGTGTTATCCATCCTAAATAGTATAATCTTTTTAAAATCCAATCTGCTCTTTTAATATTCAAATCATAATGAATAGTAGGATCATAAAGACTTGGCCCTTTTGGTAGTGCTATTAGCATAGCTATTTGTTTTAAGTTTAATTGTTTTAGGTTTTTATGAAAATAACCAAGTGCAGCAGTTTGAATTCCATAATATCCATGGCCAAAATATATTTGATTTAAATATCTTTCAAGTATCTCTTCTTTTGTTAAGAAATGGTCAACTTTTAATGCAATCATTATCTCTGTTAGTTTTCTTTTTAATGTTTTTTTTCTATTTAGATAAATATTTCTTACAAGTTGTTGAGTAATAGTTGAAGCACCTTCAACCTTTTTGCCTGCTTTAATGTCTGTAATTAATGCTCTTATTATTCCGTTTATACTAATACCTGGATTTTCAAAAAAAGATGTATCTTCAGTAGCAAGAAGAGTTTCAATTACTCTTCCTGGAATGTCTTTATATTTTACATATATTCTATTTTGTTTTGCATATCTTATATCTAGTAAATTCCCATTTCTGTCATAAAATAGAGCAGATTGAGGAGGATTATAATTTATTATTTTATTTGCATTGAAATTTACAGTTTTATAAAAAAAGTATAAATATAATCCTACTATAATAGTTAGAATAAAAATTAAACTTAGAAAAACTGCTAATATTTTTTTTATCATTTATTCTCCAAAAATTTTATAACTTTTTTAATTTCTTCATTCTCTATACAATTTCTTAATATTATCCTAAAAATAGGAGTTTTTACAGTTGGAGGTCTAATTGCTCCTATTAAAATACCTCTGTTTATTAATTCTTGTTGTTTTTGTATTACTTCTTTATTATTTTTGGCTTTTATAATTTTAATCAAACTTGATGTATTAAAGATTAATTTTTTCTCTTCAATTTTTGTTTTAATTTGTTTTAGATTATTTTGAATATATTCTACTCCAAAGTGAGCTAACAATACATCTACTGGATTTAGAGCAGTTGTATAAATAATGCTTTTTGCTTTGTTTATTAAAAATTCAATAATTTCACTATTTGCTAAAATATAAGCTCCGTAACTGCCAAGAGCTTTTCCGAGTGTTCCCATTTTTATAGTTTTTTGGGGATTTAGATTATACTCTTCAGTAATGCCTAATAATCTCTCTCCACATACTCCTACACTATGAGCTTCATCAATTATTAAAGTCCCAATTTGCTGTGCATAATCAGTAATCTCTTTTTTAACTTTATCTCCCATCATAGAAAAAATACCCTCAGTAAAAACAAAAACCCTATTAAAATTTTTATAATCTTTGCTTTTTTCTTTCAAATCTTCTAAGTCATTGTGTTTAAAAAATCTAACTTCTCCTTGAGTTAATTTACTTCCTACAATTCCACTTGCGTGATACTCTTCATCAATTAAAGCCAAATCTTTTTTTCTAACTAACTCAAATAGAGCTAAATTCGCTAAAAATCCGCTACCTACAATAACTCCATCTTCAAAATTATTAAGAGCACATAAATATTCTTCAAATTCTTTATGAATTTCAGTATATCCATTTACAAGTTGTGACGCTTTAGCAGAGTGAGAAGGTAAAAGCATAGCCTTTTTGAATGCTTTTTGTCTAATCTCTTTATTTTCGGCTAAACATAAATAATCATTACTTGCTAAATCAATTATATTTTTATAAATTTTTCTTTTTCTAAGACGATTTTTTTTATTTAAAATATTTAGCTCTTTTTTATACAAATGTTGCCTTTTTTAATTTATTCTTAATTTTGCTAAAATTTTATCAAAAAAGGTATTTTATGGATATTAGGAAAGA
>JALVUH010000008.1 GCA_027035735.1 Nautiliaceae bacterium | reverse complement strand
TGCTCACCGTGAAAAGTTTTAAGTCCAACTACAATAAAAAATAATAAAATTGCAACTTTAACAAAAACCATAATATCTTCTGTTTTCCCCGTCAAATATGCTCCAAATAAATTTATTACTACAAAAAACAATATAACACTTGCTGCAAGAAGTTTATGAAGCCAAGCGACTTCATGACCTGTAATTAAAGCACTTCCATAACTTCCAAAAGCAAAAGCATATAAACTTAACATTACTACATAACTCATTAAAAGCAAATTATTAATAGAACTAGAAAAAAGATTATTGCCAAATGCTTGAACGATAAATTCTATAGTCCCACCTTCACTTGGAAAACGAATTGAGAGTTTAGCATAAGAATAAGCGGTAATAAGAGCAATAAGTCCAGCTATAAAAAATGCAATAGGTGCAGCACCTTTTGCTAAATCAATTGTAAGTCCAAGGACGGCAAAAATACCGCCCCCTACCATTCCGCCTACACCTATACTAAAAGCTTCCCAAAAACCTATCTTTTTCATTTATAAACCTAAAGAAAAAGAGAATTAAAGAGTTAAATCTAAAATTCTCTCTGTTCTATCAATATCTTCAGTTGATGGTCTTCTATCAGCTCCTACTTCTTTTAATACTCTTGCAATAATAAGCATTAAAGCACCAATATATTCAGGAAGTTTTGCTTCAAGTTCTGCTGAAATTGGATATTTTAAAGGAGGAATTTTTTCTAAAAATGCCAAAACATCTTGTAAATCAACTTCCTCTTCAAGTTTTTTAAATTCTCTAATTGATTCTTCAAATCCTCTAGTCAAAGGCATATCAGCTTCCATAATTACATCTCTTCCATTATATCCTGCTTTTTCTACAGCTACTAACAATAAATCATGAAATTTTTTTTCAACTATGTCAGTAATTCTGTCTGCTTTTGATTTATCTAAATCAATCCCTGCTGCTTTTCTAAATACAGCTTCAAGTTTTTTAAAGCCTACGACTCTAGCCATTTCCCGCTCCTTTTAATTAAATTTTAACATCATTAAAATTATATTACTTTAGTGAAGTTTTGTCAAGGGAGTTAAAAAAGAAGGCTAAAGAAATTAAAAATTATAACCTAAACCGGCATAAAAATCACTATTATAGTTATGATTAAAACTAATATTTCTATATCCTACAAAAATTTCTGCATTTGTAATTGGAGAATATCCAATTTGAGTATCTACTCTACTAAATCTATCAGCATCATCAAAACTCAAAACTTTAGGAGCATATTCTGCTTCTATTTTTATAAAAATTGGAATATTTATATTAGGAATATAACTAAACACTCCAAATCCTAAAGGTATAGCTGAATTATCTTTTGTATGTACAAAATCAGCTATTACAGAAAATTTCATACTTGAAATATTTACTCCTATTAAATTTCCTTCAGCTTTAAGACCTGCTAAATAAAAATTATGTTTATTAGTATTATCATTATAAAGGAAAAATCCTCTTGCTTTTATATTATTTTGTGTTACTCCTGTTTCTCCATAAACTCCGATAGTTGAATTTGTAATTTGTAAATTTATATTTGTATTTTGAGCAAATAAACTAGAGCCTAAAATTATTAAAACTGATAAAAATTTTTTCATATTTTTCCTTTACTTTTCATTAAATGAACCATAATTTAAATATTTTTCAAATCTTTTTTGAAGAAGCACATCTTTATCAAGTTTTTTAAGCTCTTCAACATTTTTCAAAAAATATTTTTTAATATTTTCTGCTGTAGTATCATAATCTCTATGAGCTCCTTCTTTTGGTTCATCTATAATATCATCAATAAGACCAAGCTCTTTGAGTTCTTCTGCAGAAATTTTAAGTGCTTTTGTTGCAGTTTCGGCTTTTGAATTATCTCCCCATAAAATACTAGCACAACCTTCTGGTGAAATAACACTAAAAACAGAATATTTCAACATTGCAAATTTATCAGCTACTCCTATAGCTAAAGCTCCCCCACTTCCACCTTCTCCTATTACAATACTGATAGTCGGAGTTTTAATTCGTGAGAGTTCAAATAAATTTCTGGCAATTGCTTCGCTCTGCCCCCTCTCTTCTGCTCCAATTCCTGGGTATGCCCCAGGAGTATCAACTAAAAAAAGTATCGGTAAATCAAATTTTTCAGCAAGTTTTGCCACTCTTAAAGCTTTTCTATAACCCTCAGGATGAGGCATACCAAAATTTCTTTTTAATTTTTCTTTTGTATTTCTACCTTTTTCCTCTCCAATAACAATACATTTTTCATTTTCTATCATTCCAATATAACAAATAATTGAAGCATCATCTCTAAATTCTCTATCTCCATGAAGCTCATATTTCTCATCCATAATTCTCTCAATAATATCAATAGCATGAGGTCTATCTGGATGACGAGCAAGTTGTAGTTTTTGATAAGGAGTTAAATTTTTAAAAGTCTTTTCTATCTCTTTTTCTAAATCTTTTTGCAAAGCAGATACCGCATGGGTATCTCCTTTTATTTTTGCTACATCAATTTGTTCTTTAAGTTCTTCTATTTTTTTTTCAAAATCAAGTACTGCCAAATTTTAGCCTTTTATTTTACTTTTTTAAAAATAACCACTCCATTAGTTCCACCAAATCCAAAAGAATTGCTCATTGCTACATTAATTTCAGCTTCTCTTGCTTTATTTGGAACATAATCCAAATCGCACTCTGGATCTGGTTCTTCGTAATTAATTGTAGGTGGTAAAATATTATTTTCCATTGCCATAAGAGTAATAACTGCTTCAATTGTCCCAGCCGCACCTAAACAATGTCCTGTTGCACCTTTTGTAGAGCTTACAGGCGGAGTGTTTTCTTTTCCACCAAAAAGTTTTTTAATAGCCATTGTTTCATAAAGGTCATTATATTTTGTAGAAGTTCCATGTGCATTAATATAATCAATTTTTGGTCTTCCTGCCATTTCATAAGCCATTTTCATAGCTCTATATGCACCTTCTCCTCCTGGAGCTGGAGTAGTTATATGATTAGCATCTCCACTCTCACCAATTCCAATAATTTCTGCATATATTTTAGCACCTCTTGCAACTGCATCTTCATATTTTTCTAAAATTAAACAAGCTCCTCCTTCTCCCATTACAAAACCATCTCTTTTTGCATCAAATGGTCTAGAAGCATGAGCTGGATCATCATTTCTTGTTGAAAGTGCTTTCATTGCAGAAAATCCTCCAACTCCCACAGGACATATACAAGCTTCTCCTGCTACAACCATCATTTTATCAGCCATTCCAGCTTTAATAGTTTTAAAAGCTTCAGTTATAGCATGAGTTCCTGCAGCACATGCTGTTACACTTGCAAGATTTGGTCCTTTTAATTTATATTCAATAGAAGTAAATCCTCCAAGCATATTTACTAAAGCACTAGGAATAAAAAATGGAGATATTCTTCTTGGACCTCTTGTTTCTACAATTACACTTGCTTTTTCAATTACAGGAAGTCCTCCGATACCACTTGCTGCACTTATACCAAATCTTTCACTATCATATTCAACATCTGTAAGCCCACTATCTTCCATAGCTTCTTTTGCTGCTGCAAGTCCTAATTGAATAAATCTATCTGCTTTTTTAACTTCTTTAGCATCCATTATTGTTTTAGGGTCAAATCCTTTTACTTCACCAGCTATTTGAGAAGCAAACCCTTCTGGATTAAAATGAGTAATTTTATCAATTCCAGTCTTACCTTCAATAATATTTTTGAAACTTTCATCTTTATTAAGTCCTACAGAATTTATCATTCCAATACCAGTTACTACAACTCTCATTGATTTCCTTTTTTAAGAAGTAATGAAAATATGCGTTACATATTTTCATTACCCCTTAAAAGGGGTGAAAATTAAGCTTTTTTAGCTTTTTCTATATAATCAACAACATCTTGAACTGTTTGAATTTTTTCAGCTTCACTATCAGGAATTTCAATTTCAAATTTTTCTTCAAGTGCCATAATCATTTCAACTACATCTAAACTATCAGCTCCAAGATCTTCTACAAATCTAGCTTCTGGTTTAACCTCATCAGGACTTACGTTTAATTGTTCAACTATTACTTCTTTTACTTCATCAAATAATGCCATTATTTTCTCCTTTTATTTTTTTTATTGCAGCATTTTATCATAAAATGCATTTAATTTACAAATCACATATACATTCCACCATTAACTTTGAGTGTTTCACCTGTAATATAACTAGCTTCATCACTTAAAAGAAAAGCTACTGCATTAGCTACCTCTTTAGGATTAGCAAGTCTTTTTAAAGGAATTTTACTTAAAATTTCTTCTTTTACTTTTTCTGGCAAATTTTTTGTCATATCAGTATCAATAAATCCAGGAGTTACTGCATTGAATCTAATATTTCTTGCAGCTCCTTCAAGTGCAAAAGTTTTGGTCATTGCTATAACCCCACCTTTACTAGCTACATAGTTTGCTTGTCCAATATTTCCTGATTCTGCCACTACACTTGCAACATTTACAACTGAGCCAAATCTTTTTTTACTCATAACTTTCAAAGCCTCTCTACATCCTATAAATGTTGAAGTTAAATTCGCATCAATTACTTTTCTAAAATCCTCAATACTCATTCTCATAGCCAATTTATCATTTGTAATTCCTGCATTATTTACCAAATAGCTAAGTTCTCCATCACTATCAATTATTGTTTTTATAGCATCAATAAAAGCACTCTCATCACTTACATCAAATCCAATTACTGCAGCTTCTCCTCCATTGCTCTCAATCTCTTCTTTTAATTTATCAGCTAATTCAGCATTGCTTCTATAATTTATCCACACTTTGACTCCATTTTTTGCTAAAACTCTTGCAATCTCAGCTCCTATTCCTCTACTAGCTCCAGTAATTAATGCATTTTTTCCACTAAAAGTCATTGAATCTCCTTTAATTTTAAATCATTTTTTTATGATACAATTTTATCCAAAAAAGGCATTTAATGTTATATTATCTGTATTATCATTTTGGAATAAACCTTTTTCATTATATTTCTGTAAGGTCAATTATTGCCTTTTTTATTTCATTTTTTTTAACTCTTTATTTAATTCCAAAATTTATAAAATGGGCAAAAGATAAAACTACTCAACCGATTTATGAATTAGCCCCTGAAAATCATAAAATAAAATCAAAAACCCCAAGTATGGGAGGAGTTATATTTATATCAAGTGCTATTATTGCTATTTTAATAAGTGCTGTTTTTAATATTTATGTAATTCTTTCAATTGCTACTTTATTAATTTTTATGTTAATAGGGATGATTGATGATTTAGGAAAAATTTTAAATAAGGATAATCAAGCAGGATTAAGTGCAAAAAATAAATTTATATTACAAACAATAGCAGCTTTTTTTATTTCATTAATTCTATATCTAAATCATTTTGATACAAAACTTTTTATTCCATTTTATAAATATCCTCTTTTTGATATGCATTTTTTCGCGGTATTTTTTTGGACATTTGTAATTGTAGGAATGAGTAATGCTGTAAATTTAACAGATGGACTTGATGGTCTTGCTACGGTCCCTAGTATCTTTTCTTTATTTACTTTATCTATTTTTTCGTATCTAATGGGAAATATGATTTTTAGCCATTATCTATTTTTACCATTTGAACCTGGGATTGGAGAAGTAGTAATAATCGCTACTTCTTTAATAGGAGCACTTCTTGGATTTTTATGGTATAACGCAAATCCTGCAGAAATTTTTATGGGAGATAGCGGAAGTTTAAGTATCGGTGCTATTATAGGACTTTTAGCAATCCTTACAAAAAACGAAATATTATTAATTTTTATAGGTTTTATATTTATAATAGAAACAATTTCTGTTATACTTCAAGTAACTTCTTTTAAAACAACAGGAAAAAGAATTTTTTTAATGGCACCTATTCATCATCATTTTGAAAAATTAGGATGGGATGAAAATAAAGTAACTATAAGATTCTGGATTATTGCATTTATTATGAATTTAATTGCAATTTTAAGTATAAAAATAAGATAAAAGGAAAAATATGGAAGAAAAATTAAAAGCAGAACTTAAAATATTTAAACTAAAAGCATTAAAAGAAAAAATTGTAATTTTTGGTGTAGTAATTTTAATAATTGCAGAATTATTAGTACTTTTTTCATTTTTGAAAAAATATATCTCTCCAAAGACTGTAATAACAAAACCTTACATTGCAGTAATAAATATAAATAAAACAATTACAGTACCTTATATAAACAAATTAATGAATAAAATGGATGCTCTAAGTAAAGACAAAAATTGTAAAGAATATCTTCTTATTTTTAATACTCCTGGAGGAAGTCCAAGTGCTAGTGATGAATTTAATGCATATCTTAGATATATAAATAAAAAGAAAAAAGTAAATGTTTATGTAGAAAGTATGGCTGCAAGTGGAGGATATTACATAATTAGTGCAATTAAGCCTATAATTGCAAATAAAAATGCAGTAGTTGGAAGTATTGGTGTAATTATGCCTCATTTTGTAATTAAAAAACTAGCTGATAAAATAGGTATTCAAGAAGACACACTTACAGTAGGAAAATATAAAGAACCAGTAAGTTTATTTAAAAAATTTTCTCCTGAAGATAAGAAATATCTATTATCACATTTATTACTTCCTACATATGACAATTTTCTAAAAACAGTAGCAAAAGATAGAGGTATCCCTCTTGAAAAACTAAAAAAATATGCAGATGGAAAAATATATATTGCTACACTTGTAAAAGGAATTTTGGTAGATAAAATTTCAAATTTAATAACTGTAAAAGAAAATTTAAAGAAAAAATATCATGGAAAAATAACATTTGTAAATATTTCTCTTGAAAAGAAACCATTACCATTTTTCAATATTAAACTCTCAAGCGATATTGGAGAGGCACTCAAGGAAATAGTGAAATGAAATCTCTTTTTGGATATGGTATTACTACAAAAGAGATAGCAAAAGAAGGAGGATGGCATATTTTTGATGATACTTTTAAAGAAGTTTCATTTGACCAATTCGGCAACAAATTATTACCTTCTTCTTTTTTTAACCCAAAAAAATCAAAACTTGAAATAACATCTCCTGGCATTCCTCCATCTCATCCTTTAATAAAAAAAGCAAAAAATTTAATAAGTGAGCTTGATTATTACTATAATCCTCAAATTTTTCAAATATGGATAACAGGGACAAATGGCAAAACAACTACTACTCAAATGATTCATCATTTAATTGAAAGTGAAATTGGAGGGAATATTGGAATACCTCTTGGCAAATTAAATCCTAATAAAAAATGGGTTGTAGAAGTTAGCTCATTTCAGTTATTTTATACAAAATATGCAAAACCAAATATTTTTGTAATTTTGCCTATAAAAGAGGATCATATTTCTTGGCATGGAAGTTTTGAAAAATATATAGATGCAAAATTATCTCCTCTTAAAAGAATGAGCAAAAGAGATATTGTAATAATGCCAAAAGAGTTTGATAGAAAAACTGATGCTTTTAAAATTCTTTATGAAAATGAAGATGATTTGATTAAATTTTTTAATATCTCTAAAAAAGAGTTTGAAACTCCATTTTTGTTAGATGAAGTTTTGGCTAAAGGAGTTTGTAAAATTTTAACATTCAATGAAAAATCTTTAAAAAATTTCCAAATTGATTCACATAAACTTGAAACAATCAAAGATAAAAAAGGAAGAATTTGGATAGACGATTCTAAAGCTACTAATGTTGATGCAACCTTTAATGCTTTAAAAAGATATAAAGACAAAAAAATTCATTTAATTATTGGAGGAGTAGATAAAGGACAAAACTTTGAAAAATTATTTCAATTCATGAAAAATTTAGAAATAATACTTTATATAATCGGAGAAAATAGAAAAATTTTTTTAGATTTAGCAAATAAATATAATATTACTTATAAAGAGACTATTACACTAGAAAATACAATAAGAGAAATTAATAAAAATCTAAAAAATAATGAAATTGCAATTCTTAGCCCAGCATGTGCTAGTTTTGATCAATTTAAAAGTTATAAAGATAGAGGAGAAAAGTTCAAAAAATGTATAAATTCATTGGAATAGTAATATTTTTATTTATTATAGGATGTGCTCCCAAAATAAATCCAAATGAATTTCATCCAATAATTGCACAAAAATCAATCATACAACCATCTCCCAGAGAAATTAGATACAAACCAAATGTAATCATTTTTACTAAAGAAAAAAACTATTTTGAAAAACAAGCAAAGCAATACCTTGAAAATCTTTTAATAAATTCTAAATATACAAACATTTTAAATAGAAATTCCACAATAAAAGATGAAATAAAATTAGCAGAAGATGCAAAAGCAACTAATAGTAATTTAAATCAAGCCGACTATATAATAATAGAAAATATCACTCCAAAAACATATAATGTAAAATATATACCTCCTTCATATTATAAAGATCACAAAGGAAGACTTCACAAAATCCCAGGATATTATGAATATAAAGCTTGTAGTAGTGGGTATATAAATATTTACAATGTAGTTCCTTATAAATTAATAAAATCTATCTATGCAAGTGGATGTTTCAGTACAACAACTCCTAATTATCAAAATATTAAAAATTATGTTTTATTACAAAGCATTTATTCCGCTATAGATAATATAAAATATTCTCTTTATAAAATATTTACTCCAAAAGGATTTATTTTTGAAATAAGGAAAAAAGATGATGAAATCATATTACATACTACTTTAGGGTATAAAAATGGAGCAAAAGAGTATGCAAAAGTAAATATTTATGAAAAAAAGTTAATAAAATTGCCATTTAGCAATAAAAAAATTATAGAAGAAGTTAAAATAGGTGAAGGAATAATAAGTAATGTAATTCATCAAAATGATAGCTGGATTATTGTTAAAAAATATACACAAATCCCAAAAATTGGAGATTATGTAAAAATGAATTATAAATTTAGCTTTTGGGAGTTATTTAAATGAGACAAATTTTAATTATTTTAATAATATTTTTTATTGGATGTACTACTAATCCTCCTAAATGGTATAATAAAATATATACTGATAATAAGTATTATATATATGCCTCAGGAAGTGGTAAAACTAAAGAAGAAGCAATTAATTCCGCTCTTGCAAATGCTAGTGCAAAAATTGCAATTGTAGTAAAAAGTATGTATAAATCTTTAAAATACCAATACTCAGACAACACGACATCTACATATTCAAATACATCTATTTTAGATATACAAACCTCTACAAACCCTATAACTTTTACTAATTATAAAATATTAAAATTAGAAAAAAAAGATAAATATTATGTTTTATTAAAAATAGATAGATACAAAAATGCAAAATATATGTGCCAAAGCTTAAGTATCCCATCTCTAAACTTAGATACTTTAAATCTATTTCTTCACTATAAAGATATAATAAATCTAATAAATAAAAAAATAGATAAAGTAAAAAATATTAATGCAATATATCCTTTATGTAAAGAAAAATTAAAAACACTTATATCTTTAAAACAAAAAGTTATTTCAAATTATAATAAACTCTCATATCAAATAAATTCTAATAATAACTTAATAAAAAATATTATAACCTCTATCATTTCTATAAAAAAATCTTCAAAAGGAAAAATTAAAATTTTTGTTAAAACAAAAATTAATCATAAAAATATAAATATTTATAAAATTACCTCAATTAAAATATTTTTAATTATTAAAACAGATAATGGTTCTAAAAACTATTATTTAACTTGTGCAAGCTCTTCTATTCAAGATTATAATACCGCTTTTGAACTTGCTATTAACAAATGTAAAAAAAAGTTAAAAAACATTTTTAATAATTAAATTCTTTATCTATCTCTTTATCAAGATTTTTCCACTCTTTATTAGCTTTAATTTCTGTTTTAAGATTGTTTACTATCTCTTCTTTTGGCATTCCAACTAATACATAAATCGTTCCATTAGGACTTTTCCAAAGCTTTAAAAGTTTAGAATTTCTAAGTATTTCATTAGATAATTGTTTTGATACATTTTGAATAACTCTTTCATTTAAAGTATTTTTCCCTACTCCATTGCTCTCTTCAAATCTTTTAAATACATTTTTAACTCTAATACTTATTTCTCTAGCTATATTATCTCTAGCAGCAGCAATAGCTTCTGTTCTTTGAAAACTAAATCCAAGAGGCGTAGGTTTAGCACTTCCAACACCGGTAATCATTCCTTTTATCTCTCCACCATTACAAATCCAACTTGGGGCATTAGTCCCATCTATTTGACATACTTGATGATTTACTTCATTTTTTGACGCACATCCACTAAAAAATATAATTCCAGCACCTATTAATCCTAAAATTTTTTTCATTTTCATCCTTTAAGCTAAGTTTAAGTTTAATTTATTATAATTTCACTCCACGCCCAGGTAGCTCAGTCGGTAGAGCAAGGGACTGAAAATCCCTGTGTCGGCGGTTCGATTCCGTCCCTGGGCACCATCTTCAAAAAGAAAACAATCCTTTTAATTTATTGTTTAAAATATTACCTTTTTTTGATTTTATAATATTTTTTAATTGATTATTCAATGTCTTATTTATATTTTCTAATGAATTTAATTTTTTAATTGATAAATCTAATTTATTTATATTTAATAATTTTAATTTAGTATTAATTTTTTGTTGCAATAAAGCTTGAGCTTTATTTACATTTTTATTAATAAGCGCATTTATTTTATTTTCCATAATTTTAGATAAATATTTATCCAAATCTGATGTAATTTTAATATTAGGATTAGTAATATCCCCTTTTAATAAAATAACTAACTTGAAATGATTAATATTTAAATTATTTAAAAATTTTTTCTTAGATACAAATTTAGGTTGATAAAAATAACATACTATTTTTGAATTAATGATATTATTTTGTAATAAACCTAAAATTTTTATATTAGCAAAAGATGAAACTGTAAATAAATTTAGATTTAATTTTTTAATCTTAACTTTATTTGCATACAAATTAAACTTAATATTTTTAAAATAATTTACATTTCCTCCTACATCAAAAAATTTACTTTTACCTTTTAATAAAATAGTTCCTCTTTTATTAAGCAATACTTGATTGTTAGAAATATTTAATAAATTTATTTTCCATTTAGCTATTGAAGTTTTCAAATTTACATTTGATTTTACTAATACAAAATCAGGATATTTAACTTTATCTTCAAATTTAATATAAATTCCCTTTGCTCTAATATATTCTTTTTTAGGTTTAGAATGCAAATACGGCTCAATTTTTCTATATATTTCAGATACCACTTTTACATATTTAGATATTTTAGGTTTTAAAATTGATTCTGCAAAATTCAAATATTCTTTGTTTTTAATCATTTCATATTTTGATTTTATATTTTCTTTATCTTCATTAAGTGCTATCTCTAAATTTTTAATATCATTTTGAATCAATCTTTTATCTTGTATTAATAATTGTTTATCTTGTTTGATACTATTTAACAATAATTTACTCTCTTTTTTTATTTCTTTAACTTGAACTAAGAGTTTTTGAAAATCTTGAGGAGTTTTAATTTTTATACTTTGTAAAGATTTTATTTTTATTTTTAATTTATTTAAATCTTTCTTGTATTTATCAATATTTAATTTACTTAAATCTTTTTGTACCTTTTTATAATCACTTTCTAATTTTCTTAAAGCTTGAATAGATTTTAATTCTTCTTTTGCCAAAATATTTTCAGGTTTTGGAAGAGATATTTTTAAATTAAATTTATTATGAGTAGAGACTTTATTTTCTTTATTGATTAAGTCATAAACACTTTTATTAGTTTGAGCATAAACAATTAAATTATCTATTTTATATTTTTTCCAAATAAGTTTATTTTTATCTATTTGAGTATATATTTTAGAAAAAAGTAAATTTCCTATTTGCATATTTTTGATATCAATTGAAAAATTTTTAAGACTAGTATCTACTTTTTCTATTTTAACTTTTTTATGAGTTGCCTTTGATAGCATAAATTCTAAAGAATATTTTATAATAGGATCTAATAAAAATATTACAAAAAATAAAAATAAAAAAATAATAAGCACAGAAAATATAATCCCACTAATTCTAATAAAACCTTTTTTTTCTTCTCCAATAAGCCAAGACAATAATTTAATTTTTTTTAATTTTTCAAAAACAATACTTCTATATATTTGGATAAACTTATCTAATACAAAATATAAAATAACTCCTAATATAACTCCTAAAACTAAACTTCCCATTACAATTGTATTATTAAATCCACTCCATCTAAAAAATGGGAGATTATAAAAAAATGTCCAAATTGGTTTTAAAAAAGAAGCCGTTAAAACTGCATAACCTACATTGTTAAATAATGGATCTAAAAAAAATCCCAAAATTTTAAAAATAGCATAAGAAGCTATAAAAAGACCTATTGGTATCCTAAATATCAATACAATAAAAAATATAATTAATGTAAAAAAATTTATTGTCGGTAAAAATCCAGCAATTAATCCTAAAATAATTGCCAAAACTAACGATTTTGAAGAAGTAGCCGAATTTAATTCTCTTAAAAATTTTAAAATAAAGTGTCCCATTCTTTTCCTTGTTAAAACTTATTATAATTATAACTAAAAGGATTAAAATGAGAGAATATAAATATGAAAATTTTCAAAATGATTTAAAAAAAATAAACATCAATAAACCTGATGCAATCGTAGCTATTGCTAGAGGTGGACTTACTTTAGCTCATCACTTGGCTGAAATTTTTGATATTAGAGAAGTTTTTGCTATTAATGCAATATCTTATGACAAAACTAAAAAAAAAGAAAAAATTGATATTTTTAATATTCCAAATCTTCATGGATTTAAAAATATATTAATTGTAGATGATATAAGTGATAGTGGAGAAACTTTTATTGAAGTTTTAAAATTACTAAAAGAAAAATATCCTGATTTAAATTTTAAAACATTATCTATTTTTTATAAACCCACATCAAAATTTAAACCAGATTTTTATTTTCATAAAACAACTGAATGGATTAAATTTTTTTGGGAAAAATATTAAAAAGGTTTAAAAGAATCTAAAAAATTCATTATTTCAATAAACTCTTTTTTTTGTTTATATAAAGGTTTATATTTTTCATAAGTTTTCCATACTTTCTTATAATTATTTCTACCTCGTTTTTTTAATTCAAGCGCTACAGCAGCATTTATAAAACCTCTATATACATTTTTATAAGGATTATTTGTTTTTCTTATTGTATGCCAATACTCTTCCAATATCTCATGAGCTTCAAAAAAATCTTTTTTAATTATTAACATTTTGAATTCTTGAAAAAGAGACAAAATAACTCCTTTTTTTCTTATTATAAAGAAAAAAAGAGAAAAGTCAAGATTACCAATTTATTTTTTTAAGTACATTTTTATTAATATTTATTTTTTTAGACGAAGAATTGATTTCGGCTGTTCTCTTATTAGCTTGATATTTTGGTTGATTTGTTCCTACTCCTCCCCATCCA
>JALVUH010000007.1 GCA_027035735.1 Nautiliaceae bacterium | reverse complement strand
TTACAGTTTTCAAGCTCAACCACTCTTGTTGCAACTCTATCTATAAAATATCTATCATGACTTACTACAATAAATGTATATTTATCTTTTAGTAAAATTTCTTCTAAAAATTCTGTCATATAAACATCTAAATGGTTTGTTGGCTCATCAAGTAATAAAACATCTGGCTTTTGAAGAAGTAAACTTGCAAGAGCTACTCTTCTTTGTTCACCTCCGCTAAGAAGTGAAATATCTTTATTTTCATACTTTTTTAAATCAAATTCTTGCAAAATTCTCTCAATCCTATCATCTAAATTCCAAGCATTATGGAAATCTAGAAATTTTGAAATTTTATCAAGCTCATTTTGAATAGATTTGTTCTCTGGATTTTTTGCAAATTCTTCAGAAAGTTTTATATATTTCTCATAAGCTTCTTTAAACTCTGTTAGTTCATTTTCAATTGCCTCTCTTACACTAACTCCTACACTAAATTTTGGTTGTTGAAGAAGTCTTTTTATTTTTATTCCATTTTTAGTAATAATTTCTCCACTATCAGGCTCAATTGTTCTATCAATTATTTTCATAAGAGTTGATTTTCCACTTCCATTTTTTCCAATAAGAGCAACTCTTTCACCTTCATCTAGATGAAATTCTATATTACATAAAATTTTTTGAGCTTCAAACTTTTTTGATACATCAATTAAATCAATTAAAGCCATATTTCTCCTTTGCAAGTTTAACTGCTTTTTCTTTATCTTTTAAAATAGCTTTTTTTAATTCTTCTAAAGAATTAAATTTTCTATTTTCCCTTATAAATTCTAAAAATTTAATTTTTATTAAGTCATCAATTTCAAAATCTTCTAAAATATGAGTTTCTATAGCAAATTTTTTATCAGTTGAACGTTTCCCTATAAAAGTAATAGAAAAAAATCCATTTGTTTTAGTTAAAAATATTCCTTGAGGTAAGGTATAATTGTGTAAAAGAGACAAATTAATAGTAGGAAGAAATTGTTTCTTTCCAAGACCTTGACCTTTTATATGAATACCTTTTATTTGATAATTATGTCCTAACAATGTATTTGCCATTTTTATATTATTGTTTTGTATTAACTCTCTAATAACTTTTGAATGAATAGGCAAATTTTTATATTTAATTTCTTCAATTACTTCAACCTTAAATACTTTTTGCAAATCTTCAATACTACCACTTCTATTTTTACCAAATCTAAAATCATATCCCACAACTATTTCATCTATCCCATAATTTTTTAAAATTTCTATAAATTCATATTTTGATAAATTTTTTATATTTTTTAATGCTAATAAATCAAGCATTTTAGAATTATATTCTAATCTATCAAAAAATGGAGTTAAAGTAGAATTTTTCTCAATGACCAAATAACAATCACTCCTTTGTATAAGCTCAATATGAGCTAAATGCATTCCATCAAATCCACCTATTGTTGCTTTCATTTTTACCTTTATGTTAAAATTATGTAAAACTTTTAAAAAGGAATTATGTGAAGAAATTATATCTAATATTTTTTTCAATACTTTTCCTTTATGCTTCAAATGAAGATAGCTTTTTAAAAACTCTTAATGAAGTTAGTGAAATAGCAACAAAAACAAAACTTAATTTAAATAAAACACCTTCAAATGTAGAAGTAATAAATAGAGACTTTATAATAAAAAGTGGGGCAAGGACACTTCTTGATATTTTAAAATATCTACCAGGAATAGAAATATCTATGAGTGCTTCTGGTAAAAGAGAAATAGTCATAAGAGGTAATAAATCAACATATAGAGATAAAATAAAATTTTTAATCAATGGTCATGAAGTAACAAATAATCTTTATTCTAATCAATTTTATTATTATAATTTTCCTGCTGCATTAATTAAAAGAATAGAATTTACAAAAACTCCTGATGCTGTTTTATATGGTGATAAAGCATATTTAGGTGTTATAAATATAATTACTTTGAATAAATTTAATGATAATCAATTTAGTTTTTACCAAACAAATAAAAAACAGACAACTTTAACAATTTTTGATAAATTAAATAAAAACACACTAATTGATGCTCATTATGAAATATCTAATCCAACAATAAAAAAAACTAAAACCTATCTTGTTGATGTATCACAAAATAAACATCAACCAATTGGAATAGTAAGAGACAATAGACCATATGAACTTGAAAAAGAAGTAGGGTTTGGTTTGAGATATAAAAAAGAAAATTCAACTATTAGTTATAGACTTCAATATTTTCATAAAGGTAATTTTTTTGGGATTATTAACTTACCTCCTTTAGTCCATGATAAACATGTAAATCTAATACACCAATATCTAAATTATCATTTTTCAAACTTCTTAACAGATGATATAATTGAAAGTTTTAATACAGGAATTAAACATTATCAATGGAAAGGTGCTTTTAGAGTAGGGCCTATAGATTCAAATTTTTCAAATCCTAATAGTGATTTAATTGAAGGCGCAAATATAAAAGAATATGAAATTTATGCAAGAAATAGATTAACTTACAATAGTGAAAAACATATTACAAACTTTATACTTGAGACAAAATATGCAAGACCTTATAAGTATGATTATTTTCAGTATGTAGTAGGACATCAAAAAACTATCTCTCCTTTATTTCCAAAAAACATTCACAGATATATTTATTCTATTGCATTAGAAGATTTATATATTATAAAAGATAATTTTTCTATAATTTATGGAAGCAGATATTCTCATTATAATGATTTTGGTAGCAATTTATCTTATAAATTAGGAAGTGTATACAATTTAAATAACAAAACTACTTTTAAATTATTATTTAATACAGCTTTTAGAGCCCCTTCATGGGTAGAGTTATATGCCAAAACAGCTGCTGCTTTTAATGGAGACCCAACATTAAAAGCAGAAAAAATTAAAATGCTAGAATTTACATATCTTCAAAAAATATTCTCAAATGATCAATTTCAATTTACTATTTATAGAGGAAAATCAAAACATTATATAGGAAGAGATATTTCACCTATAACACATAAAGAAATATATAAAAATTTAGGTGATTTAATTATTAAAGGATATGAAATAAGCTATAAAAAATCTTATTCAAAAGGATATTTTGGAATTAATTATTCATATAACAACAATAAAAATGAGTTTAATAATTTAATTGCAAAAATATATTATTTATATTCAAGAGTTAGAAAAAGATTAATAAAAGGCTATAATATATACAATATTAATCCTAATTTGTCTTTTTTTAGTGGGATTATTTATGGTGGAAAACCTGATGTTCCAGAAAATATTAAACAAATAAATTTTCATTACTTTACTTTAAATACAAATCTTAATTATCATAAAAATAATTTTAATGTTATTTTTGGAATAGATAATTTAACAAATCATAAAAATTATTATTTTGTGGGACCAAGTGATATAGTTTATGGAAGATATGTATTTATGCAAGAAAATTCTGCTCTTCCACTTACAGGAAGGAAAATATTTATAGATTTAATCAAAAAATGGTAAAATCAATGAAAAAAATAATAATTTTATTTTTAATTAGTTTTACTTTTTTATTTGCTAATATCAATAAAGAAGTTTTATATATAGAAGCAAAGCTTTATCCTAAAATTTTTATGCTCATAAAAAATTTACAAAATAAAAAACTTATAAAAGTCGCTATCTTAGCAAATAAAAATACTATAAATACTGCAAAAACCCTAAAAAACTTTTTAACAAATAATAATTTAAAAATTAAAATAATTAAAAATCTTAATCTAAATTATGATGTATATATCATTACTTATCATATAAGCAATAAAACTTTAAATAAATTATTAAAACATAAAAAAGTTATATTTTCCATTTCACCAAATGACATAAACATAAGTATGTTTAGTATTTATATTGGTGTTAGAGTTTATCCTTATATAAATCCGATTTTAATAAAAAAAGCAAATTTGAGAATTGACCCAATATTATTTAAGGTAGGAAAGATATATGAATAAATCATTATCAAAATTTTTGGATATATTTTGGATAACATTAATTATTTCATTTTCTATATATGTATATCTTGATATTAAAAACATATTCTCAACTTTAAAACAAATCCAAAAAGAAAAAATTATATATACTATGAAAATAGAAAATGAAACATTAGCTCCATTAATTAAATTTGGATTTAACCATGCTTTAAAAGAAGAATTAAAACGCTTATTAAAAGTAAATACAGCAATTAGATATATTGAATATAAAAATATTAAATTAGGAAGTAAACAAAATGTAACTATTTTAACCTTTCCAATTATATATAATCATAAAAAAATTGCAACTATAAAAGTAGGGTATACATCCAAATACTTATTAAATTCTTTCAAGCAAAAATATTTCTCTAAATTTATTATCTATTTAATTTTTATTTTAGTAATTAGTTTTTTATTATTAATTTATTTAAGAAAAAGAATAAGATCATTAAACATTTTAGCACAAGCTTTGGAAAAACTAAATATTAGAAAACAAAAAGAAATCCCATTAATTGATGATTATTATGAAATAAAAAATATAACCAATGCTCTTAACAAATTAATAAAACAAATTCATGCTTTTTATAATAGTCAAAAAGAACTATTCAAAAAATTGATAATTTCAAAAAAAGAACTTGAAACTGCTCAAGAAATAGCTGAAATGTTTACTTGGCATTATGATTGTATAACTCATCAAGTAATTTCTCAAAATTTTAGAAAAATTAAAAATAAATTTAATATTAATAAATTAGAAGATTTCATTAATCATGTAGAAGAAAAAGATAATGTTTTTAAAAAATTAGAACTTTTATGTAAAAATAGATTAAATTCTATTGATGAAATTGTTACATTAAATCTATCTGGAAAAAAATATTATTTTAGAGTAGAAGCAAAATTTATTAAAACAAAAAAATTGATTATTGGAATTTGTGCAAATATTACAGAAGAAATTAAAAGACAAGAAGAGATATCTTTTCTTGCTTATCATGATCCACTAACAGGACTTGTAAATAGAACCTTTTTACAAGAAGAACTTAAAACATTAACTTCAATAGCTGATAGAAACAATAAAAAAATTGCTTTAATTTTTATTGATTTAGATAATTTTAAATTTATTAATGATACATTTGGTCATGAAATGGGAGATAAATTATTAATAGAAATAGCAAATAGACTTAAACACTCTATTAGAAAAAGTGATATTGCTTCAAGAATTGGAGGAGATGAATTTATTTTAGTATTAAACAATATAAATTCAAAACAAGAAGTAGAGAAAAAAATAGAAGAGATAATGAATATTCTAACCAAACCAATTATTATTGATGATAATAAATTAGAAGTTACATTTAGTGCAGGAATTGCTGTTTATCCAGATGATACTACAGATATATCAGAATTATTACAGTTTGCAGATATTGCAATGTATGATGCAAAAAAAAGTGGTAAAAATAGATTTAGATTCATTAATATAAATCTGCAACAACAAATAAAAAAATTCTATTCTACATTAGAAGAGCTTAAAAATGCAATAAAAAATGAAGAATTAATTCTATTTTTTCAACCAAAAATAGATATTCAAAATAATAAAATAGATGGAGTTGAAGCTTTAATCAGATGGAATCATCCAAGAAAAGGATTGCTTACACCATATCATTTTATTGATATAGCAGAAAAAGGTGGAATTATACATTTAATTGATTCTTATGTTTTAGAAAAAACAATTCAAACTATTAATAAATGGTCTACAAATCCTATTTTAAAAAATTTAAATATTGCAGTTAATATCTCTGCAAATAAATTCTTAGAACCACATTTTGTAGATGAATTAAAAAGTTTAATTACTAAATATCACATAAACCCATCAAAACTCCAAATAGAAATAACCGAAACTTTAAGTATTCAAAACTTTGAATATACTATACAAACACTTAAAAAAATTAAATCTCTTGGAGTAAAAATAGCACTTGATGATTTTGGAACAGGATATTCTTCTCTAAATTACATTAAACAAATACCATTTGATGTATTAAAAATAGATCAAAGTTTTATTAGAGATTTATTAAAAGATAGAGATGATTTAATTATTACAAAAATGATAGTAGAAATTTCAAAAATTTTAAATAAAGAAAATGTAGCTGAGGGAGTAGAAAATGAAAAAATCCTTGAAATTATAAAAAATTTAGGAGTAAGACTAGTTCAAGGATATTATTTCTCAAAACCTATTCCAGAAGATGAACTAAAAAAATTTATTTTGAATTTTGAAAAAAATCAATAATATTTTTTGCATCTTTTTCATTTAAAAGAGATTTTAATTCTTCAAAATTTGCATTTTTTATATTTTCAAAACTTCCAAAATAATTTAAAAGTTTTGTCATTTTAGCTTTTCCTATACCTTTTATTTTAAGTAAATCTATTTCTAAATCTTTTTTTCTTTTTATCTTTCTATGAAATTCTATCGCAAATCTATGAGCTTCATCTCTTAAACGTTGTAAAAATTGAAGTCTTTTATCAGAAGGTGATAATTCCATTTTCTCTATTTTTTCATTATATTCAAAATATATTTTGTCTTTTGCATTACCTTTTGCTCTATGAGCTTTTGCATCTATTTTTTCTTTAGAAATTGCTAAAATATCTACATTAGCTCCAGTTGAATTTATAATTTCTTTTGCTAATTTTAATTGAGCCACTCCACCATCAATAAGCCATAATTCAGGTGGAGGAATTTTATCAAAGCTTTTTGCACGTCTTGTTAAAAGTTCTTCCATTTGAGAATATTCATCTTTTCCTTCTAAATGATAATGTCTATAATACTCTTTTTTAAACTCTCCTTCCCATACTACCATACTCCCAACACTCGCTTCACCTTGCATATGAGATGTATCAAAAACTTCAATCTTATAAGGTATATTTTGCAAATTAAATAAAATTTTAATCTCTTCTAGTAAAGTGTTTTCTTTTTGATTTTTAATAATTTCAAGTGCATTTATTTTAGCTAAATTAATTAAATTATTGTTATTTTTATTTGGTAAATTAATTTTGATTTTTCTTTTAAATTTTTCACTCAATACTTCTTCAAGCCATCTTCTCTCTTCAAAATCTTCTGCTACAAGAATTTCATTTGAAGTAAAAGGAGTTTCATTTGAATAAAATTCAAGTATTGCTTGAGTATAAATTTCACTTTTTTCTGGTGTAGTTTGAGAATTAATAATATTATGTGAACTAGCAACTACCTTGCCTTCTCTTACAAAAATCCTAATAACTACTGCTTTTTTATTAAAAATTTCTACTACAAATACATCTATATCTTTTAATTTAACCAAATCCACATTTGAATATATCTCAGCTTCATTTATTGCTTTTATCCTGTCTCTAATTTCTGCCGCTTCTTCAAATTGGAGATTTTTTGAGTATTTTTGCATCTTATTTTCTAAAATTTTAATAATTTTTTCTTTATTATGAATTAATTTAATAGCTTTTTGAATTAATTTTTTATACTCTTCTTTTGTAATTTTCCCTTCACAAGGTGCTAAACATTTACCAATTTGATGATAAAGGCATGATTTTTTACCCTTTATACAACTTTTAGACTGCACTAGAGGTATTTCTTCATATATTGTTTTTAAAATAGCACTTGCACCTGAACTAAATGGACCAAAATATTTTATATTTTTGCCTTTTATTACTTTTCTTGTAATCTCAAGTCTTGGAAAATCTTCATCTAAATTTACATAAATATAAGGATATGTTTTATCATCTCTAAGTAGAATATTATATTTTGGTTTTAATTGTTTAATTAAAGAATTTTCTAAAATTAAAGCATCATTTTCACTCTCTACTACAATATATTCTAGTTTTTTTGCTTCACTTATCATTTTATAAATTCTAGGACTTAAATTATCAGCGGGTCTAAAAGGATTGAATCTAAAATAGCTTTTTACTCTTTTTTTTAGATTTTTTGCTTTTCCTACATATAAAAGTTTGCCATTTTCATCAAAATATTGATAAACTCCTGGTTTATCCGGAAGAGATTTAATTGTTTGAAGCACTAATTATCTCCTTAATTTCATCAAATATTTTTCTAATTTTTGGATTTTTAGCTCTATTTTCAAAATCTTTTGCATTTTTTAAATAGAATTTAATCTCTTTTGGAATTTTAGGAGAAGGGACATATTTGAAATCAGTAATAATTCTAGATACTTTTATCTCTTTGCAGATTCCGTGATTATGCATTGTTTTTATAATAGTTAATATTTCATTTTTCTTATAAAAAAGTTCTTGTCTTATTGCAGGATGTGATACTTTTATATATAAAATTTCACCCTTATAGCTCATAGACAAGATAAAATTTTTGTATTTTGGCGGCATTAATGATATAATTTTTTTCAAACAACGGTGTATTTGTATTTTGTCATTGAAAGGCTCTAATATATGATTAATAATTTCACTAGCTTTTTTCATATTGCAATTATAACAATTATTTTTATGTTTTTAGGATGTGGATATAAAGCTCCACCTGTTTGGGAAATTAATCAAACAAAAGAGACAAATAATACAAATTTACATTTAATTGATATAAATTCTACTTTAGAAGTTAAGATAGGAGTAAAATGAAATTTGATTGTATAATTATTGGAAGTGGATTGGCTGCAATTTGGAGCGCAAAATTTTTAAATGAAGCTAACTTTTCAACTTTAATAGTTACTAAAAATCAAGTATGGGATTGCAATAGTTTTTATGCTCAAGGGGGAGTTACTATAGCAAATGATGAAAAAGATGTTCCTCTTCATATTGAAGATACTTTAAAAGCTGGAAGTTTTCATAATAAAAAAGAAGCAGTAGAAGTTCTTAGTAAATCTTCATTAAAACTCATAGAAGAACTTGCATTATATGGATTTAGATTTGACCCAGGTGTAACTAAAGAAGGAGCACATTCAATCCCAAGAGTATATCATAAAGGTGGAGATGCAACTGGAAGAGAAATTCATAAATTTTTGTTTAAAAAAGATAAAAGTTATTTCATTGACGAAGCTATAGTTTTTGATATTTTAATCAAAAAAGATATTGCTTATGGAGTATCAGTATTTCATAAAAATAAAAAATATAATATTTATGCAAACAATGTAATAATTGCAAGTGGAGGAATAGGAGCACTTTACAAATATGATACAAACGCTAGAACAATAGCAGGAGAGATGCAAGGTATTGCTATAGAAAAGGGTATAAAACTTAAAGATATGGAAATGACTCAATTCCATCCTACTGTGTTTATAGAAATGAAATTTTCTCAAAAATTATTATTAACAGAAGCCTTAAGAGGTGAGGGAGCTCATATAGTAGATGAAGAGGGAAAAAGATTTTTATTTGAATATGATGAAAGAGGAGAGCTTGCAAGTAGAGATATTGTAAGTAGAGCTATTTTTCTCCATCAGCAAAAAGGCCATAAAGTTTTTCTTGATGTAAGTATGTTTGATGAAGAATTTTTCAAAAAGAGATTTCCTACTATTTATAACAAATTAAAAGATTATGGAATAAATGTTCCTTATGAATTAATCCCTATATCTCCTGCGTTTCATTATATAATGGGTGGCATTGAAGTTGATTTAAATTCAAAAATAAAAGGATTTAAAAATTTATATGCAGTAGGAGAAGTTTCAAATACAGGCGTTCATGGTGCAAACAGACTTGCAAGTAATTCACTGCTTGAATGTTTCATTTTTGGCAAAAGAGCTGCAAAAGAAATAATCAAACAAAATTTTAAAACTAAAGATTTAGAATTTGAAATAAATAGTGAAGAACTTTTTAAAAATGACGATAAAAAATATAAAAATCTACTTAGAGAACAGATGTGGAATAATGTAGGGATTATAAGAAACGAAAAAGGTTTAAAAGAAGCTCTTGAGTTTATTGAAAATTCAATCCCTAAAGTAGGAAGAATGACAAAACTTAGATTTCTAACTGCAAAAGAAATAGTCAAAAGTGCTCTTAACAGAAAAGAATCTCTAGGTGCACATTATAGGATTAATTAAAGGAGTAATATGGAACATTCAATGAATCTTACAAATACATGGGTTGGATGGGCAGTATTAATTGTTTTTATTATTGGATATATTTTAATTGCTACAGAAGAAAAATGGGATTTAAACAAAGCAAAGCCAGCATTATTTATTGGAACATTTTCTTTTATGTTAATTGGAATTTACTATTACATAAACGGTCTTGATATACATCCACTTCATCATCAATTAAAAGAGCTTATTGAAGAAATTGCTGAAATTTTCTTTTTCTTATTTGTAGCTATGACATATATTGAGAGTTTAATTGAAAGAGGTGTATTTGACGCTTTACGCTACAGATTGATTTCAAGAGGTTATAGTTACAAAAAACTTTATTGGATTACAGGGGCACTTGCTTTTTGGATAAGTCCTGTTGCGGATAACTTAACAACAGCTTTGATTTTATCAACTGTTTTATATACAATAGATAAGAAAAACTTTAATTTTCTAGTACCAGGAGCAATAAATATTGTAGTAGCAGCAAATGCGGGTGGAGCTTGGTCACCATTTGGAGATATCACTACTCTTATGGCTTGGACAGCAGGCAAAGGTGATTTTATAGACTTTTTAGCACTATTTCCGGCGGCGTTTTTCGGATGGCTTTTGACAGCTTGGCTTTTGAGTTTATTCGTACCAAAAGGAGAACCTCATTTTGATGCATTAACAACTCCAAAAGTAGAAATGAAAAAAGGCGGAAAAGTTGTAATATTTTTAGGTTTCTTAACTATTGCAATTGCAGTATTTGGTCACATTGTAATGCATTATCCTGCAATGTGGGGTATGATGTTTGGTTTATCTTTACTTCAACTCTATTCATACTATCACAAAAAAAAATACAACGAGCATTTTAGTGTATTTGTAAATATGGAAAAAGTAGAAAATGATACATTACTTTTCTTTTTTGGTATTTTAGCAGCAGTAGGAGCTTTATCTTTTATAGGTTGGCTAATATATATCACAAAACTTTATAATCTAATAGGCGATACATGGACAAATATTGGAGTTGGATTTATAAGTTCTATTATTGATAATGTACCTGTAATGGCAGCTATTTTAAAAGCAGATCCTAATATGGGACATGACCAATGGATGTTAGTTACTATGACAGCAGGAATTGGAGGTAGTTTAATTAGTTTTGGTAGTGCTGCTGGAGTTGGAGTAATGGGTAGAATGAGAGGAATTTATACTTTTAATTCTCATATGAAATATGCTTGGGCTGTTTTAGCTGGTTATATTTTAAGTATTGCTATTTGGTATGTACAATTTGAAATACTAAAATTTTATTAATTTGTTACAATTTCAATAAAAAGGATAATAATGCAAGTAGAAATACTAATACTTGATTTTGGAAGTCAATATACTCAGTTAATTGCAAGAAGACTTAGAGAAGAGGGAATTTATAGTGAAATAGTTCCTTACTTTGATGGACTAAAAATGGCAAAAGAAAAAAAACCAAAAGGAATTATTTTTAGTGGAGGTCCAGCAAGTGTATATGATAAAGATGCTTATAGGGTAGATAAAGAGATTTATGAGCTTGGGCTTCCAATTTTAGGGATTTGTTATGGAATGCAGCTTATCACAGTAGATTTTGGAGGAGAAGTAGTTAGGGCTGATCATCACGAATATGGAAAAGCTGAACTTTTTATAGATGACCCTCATAAACTATTTAAAGATGTATCTAATCCTACAATTGTGTGGATGAGCCATTCTGATAGAGTAGAAAAACTTCCAAATGGATTTAAAAGAATTGCTCATACTCAAAACGCTCCATATGCGGCTATAGTAAATGATGAAAAAAATATCTATGCTATTCAATTCCACCCAGAAGTAACACATAGTGTAGAAGGTTCTAAAATTTTAAGAAACTTTGCAAGAGAAGTATGTGGTGTTACAAGTAAATGGGATATGGCTCATTTTGCAAAAGAACAAATTAAAAAGATAAGAGAGCAAGTTGGTGATAATAAAGTAATATGTGCTTTAAGTGGAGGAGTAGATAGCTCAGTTACAGCAGCACTTTTACATGAAGCAATTGGAGATAAACTTATTCCAATTTTTGTAGATACTGGACTTCTTAGAAAAAATGAAAGAGAAGAGGTAGAGCATGCTTTTAAAAATGTCTTGCATGTGCCTTTAATTACAGTAGATGCAAAAGATAAGTTTTTAGGAAGACTCAAAGGTGTAACTGACCCAGAAGAAAAAAGAAAAATAATAGGTCATACATTTATTGAAGTTTTTGAAGAAGAAGCAAAAAAACATAAAGATGCAAAATTTTTAGCTCAAGGAACTTTATATCCAGATGTAATTGAATCTGTTTCAGTTAAAGGTCCAAGTAAAACAATTAAATCTCACCATAATGTAGGAGGGCTTCCAGATTGGATGCAATTTGAATTAATTGAACCACTTAGAGAGCTATTTAAAGATGAAGTTAGAAAATTGGGACTTGAGCTTGGACTTCCAAAAGATTTAGTATATCGTCATCCATTCCCAGGACCTGGACTTGCTATTAGAATTATGGGTGAAGTAAATGAGAAGGATTTAAATATTTTAAGAGAAGCTGACGCTATTTTAATTCAAGAGCTTAAAGCATGGGGACTTTATGATAAGGTATGGCAAGCATTTGCAGTACTTTTAAATGTAAAAAGTGTAGGTGTTATGGGAGATAATAGAACTTATGATAATACAGTAGCTATTAGATGTGTAAGCTCTACTGATGGTATGACAGCAACATTTTCTCATCTTCCACATGAATTTTTAGAAAAAGTAAGTACTAGAATTATAAATGAAGTAGATGGAATCAATAGAGTAGTATATGATATTTCAAGCAAACCTCCTGCAACAATTGAGTGGGAGTAATGAAACCAATTTATGTTTTAACAAATGAAAAATATGAAGATGCTTTAAACTATCCAGTTATAAAAATCAATTTTCTCTCTCCTTCTATCTCTTTTGAGGGAATAGATTATCTCATTTTTACATCAAAAAACGGGGTTAGGGCAGTTGATAAAATTAATAAAGAATGGCAAAAAATACCTTCTTTTGCCATAGGAAAAGCCACAGCAAAAGAGATTAAAAAGCTTGGAGGAAAAATTGAATTTATATCAAAATCTGCATATGGAGATGAATTTGCAAAAGAAATTATTCAAAAATATCAAAATAAAACTTTTCTATTTTTAAGAGCAAAAAAAATAATTTCACCTATAAGTGAAATTTTTAAGAATTCTTCAAATATTTTAAAAGAAATAATAGTTTATGAGACAAGCTGCAATGAACCTAATGAAAAATTAATAAAACCATCAATCGTTATTTTTTCTTCTCCTTCTACAGTTGAATGTTTTGCTAAAATAAATGATTTTGAAAATATAATACCTATTGCTATAGGTAAAAAAACAAAAAATATTCTCTCTAATTATATTAATAATATTCTAATACCTAAAACTCCTTCTATAAAAGAATGCATCAATCTTGCCAAAAATATAAAATTGTAGTAAAATATTTTATATAAATTAATTAGATAAACTTACTAAATAAAGTAAAATAATTGTAAATTTTAGCCTTTATTTAGCTAAATTTGTTCTCTTATTGAATGTATTTAGTCAATAGCATTAAAAAAGTTGATTGACAATAACTCAATTTTTTGATATAATTATAAAAATTCCTGGGAGGTGCGCTACCCGCACATTTTGGGGCCCTACAACTACTCTTATAGGGGAGATGGTAGTGGCTGGGGTGTGTGGCGAGTTATCTCGCCCCTAAACCAGCCCTCCTATCCCCACT
>JALVUH010000006.1 GCA_027035735.1 Nautiliaceae bacterium | reverse complement strand
GATGAATTAAAAAATTCAAATCAAAAATTATCTACATTAAATGATTTAAAAAATGGCTATGAAGAAAAAGCAAAAAATATTCAAAATTATATTACTAATTTTATCTCAGAAAATTATTTCATAAATAACATAAAACCAGAGAATATAAATGATTTAATAAATAAAGAAATATCACAAGCAATACTCAAAAAATATTCTAAAAAAATAAACTCTTTAATTACTCAAAATAAACAATTATTTTTACAAATAAAAAACATAAACAAAAAAATTAATGATATTTTAAATACAAAAAAAGAGTTAACTATAAAAAAAGAACAATTATATTCACTTTTAAAAAAACAAAAAAAAGAACTTATGATTTTAAATCAAAAAAAGATAAAATATAAAGCAAAACTTCAAGCTTTAATACAAAAACAAAAAGAACTTCAACATAAATTAGTAAAATTAAATATTATCAAAAAAAGAGCAAGCGAAAATATTTCTAGCATAAATGTTAAAAAATTAGGAAGTGTATATTTTACTCCACAAATAGCAAATTACCATGGTCCTAAAACAATAGCACCTGTAAATGGAAAAATAATTAAAAGATTTGGTTCATATATTGACCCTATTTACAAAATAAGAATTTATAATGACTCTATAACTATCAAACCATATAAACCCAATAGCGTAGTAAGAAGTATTTTGAATGGAAGAGTTATTTATATAGGAACAAGTAACGGTAAAAAAATTATTATTATAAGACACAAACATGATTTGTTTAGTATATATGCAAATCTCGATAAAGTTTCACCTATTTTGAAAAAAGGCTCATATGTAAAAAGAGGACAAATTATAGCAAGAGTTAAAAATTCTCTTGAATTTGAAGTTACATATAAAGAAAGACCAATTAACCCAATAAAAGTAATTTCACTTAAATAATTATGGTAAAATAACATTTTAAAAAGGCACTCTTATGAAAAGAAAAGAAAATAGAATCCTAATTAAATTTTCTGGTGAAGCATTAGCAGGTGAAAGTGGATTTGGTATTGATACAAAAGTTTTAAAGTTTCTAGCAGATGAAATAAAATCAGTAATAAATGAAGGATTTGAAGTCGCTGTAGTTATTGGTGGAGGAAATTTCATAAGAGGTGTTAGTGCGGCAAAAGATGGAATTATAAGAAGAACAAGTGGTGATTATATGGGAATGCTTGCTACTGTAATTAATGCAGTTGCAATGCAAGAAGCACTTGAGAGCGATAATGTACCAGTTAGAGTGCAAAGTGCTATAAAAATGGAAGAGATTGCAGAAAACTTTATAGTAAGACGAGCTATAAGACATCTTGAAAAAGGAAGAGTTGTAATTTTTGCAGCGGGTACAGGTAATCCTTTTTTCACTACAGATACAGCAGGAGTGCTTAGAGCTAGTGAAATTGGAGCTAGCGCAATTATTAAAGCTACAAAAGTAGATGGAATTTATGATAAAGACCCAAAAAAATATCCTGATGCAAAATTATTAAAAGAGATAAGTTATGAAGATGCACTTAAAGAAAATATTAAAGTTATGGACGATACAGCAATAGCTTTAGCTAGAGAAAATAAATTGCCTATAATTGTTTGTAATATGTTTGAGAGTGGAAATTTACTTAAAATATTAAAAAAAGATCCAACTGCAAAATATTCAATAGTAAAGGAGTAAAATGAGAATAGAACAAATTAACGCAAAAGCTCTTGAGAGAGTAAATTATGATAGATTTTTATTATCACAAGCAGTAGCAAAAAGAGTAAATGAGCTATTAAATGGAGCAAAACCTTTAATTGATTTACCTAAAAAAAATATGCAGTTAACTGAAATTGCTATTATGGAAATAGCAGAAGGTTTAATTAAGGTTCAAGAAATTTGAATGAATTTAATAATTTTTTAGAAAAAATAAAAAATATAAAAGATGTAGAAGAAGCTTCTAATCTCCTTCTTTCTATTATTTCAACCCCTAAAATAAAAAAAGCACTTGAATTTGCAAAAAAAGCCCATTATGGTCAAAAAAGAAAAAGTGGAGAAGATTATGTAATTCACCCAATATTAGTTGCTGCAATTACAAGTTATTTCAGTAATGAAGAAGATGTAATTACAGCCGCTATTTTACATGATGTAGTAGAAGATACGCCTTATACTATATATTATATAAAAGATGAATTTGGAGAAGAAGTAGCAAATTTGGTAGAAGGCCTTACTAAAATAGTAGAAATTAGAGATAACTCCTTAATTCCAAGCAATTCTGATGAAAAATTAACAAAATCTGCTTTAACTTTTAGAAAAATGTTGACTTCTTCTATTAAGGATATAAGAATTTTAGTTATAAAACTTTGCGATAGATTGCATAATATGCTAACCTTAGATGCATTACCTCCTCATAAACAAAAAAGAATAGCAGAAGAAACACTTGTAGTTTATGCTCCTATAGCACACAGACTTGGAATTTCAAAAATAAAAAATCTTTTAGAAGATTTATCTTTTAAATATCTATTACCAGAAGAATATGAAAAAATAGATAAATATATTCAAAAAAACAAAAAAGATTTTCAATTAAAATTAAATTCAATGATACAAAAAGTAGAAAAATTAATGCTTGAGAATGGATTTTTAAAAGATGAATTTGAAATAAAATCAAGGATAAAACACTATTACTCCACATATCTTAAAATGCAAAGAAAAGGAATTTCTATTGAAGAAGTTTTAGATTTACTTGCTATTAGAGTAATTGTAAAAAAACCCATAGAATGTTATGAAGTCCTAGGAATTGTGCATTTAAATTTTAGACCTCTTATTTCAAGGTTTAAAGATTATATTGCTATTCCAAAAGAAAATGGTTATCAAACAATTCATACAACTGTTTATGATAAAAATTCTATTATAGAAGTACAAATTAGAACATTTGATATGGATAAAAATGCAGAATTTGGAATAGCTGCTCATTGGAAATATAAATTAAACACAGCACTTCCAGATATAAAATGGCTTGAGAATTTAAATTTTGATGAAAAAAATATTAATGATTTTTATGAACTTGCAAAAAATGATCTTTTTAGCGAAGATATAGTGGTTTATACTCCAAAATTTGATACTATCACACTTCCAAGAGGAGCCACTGCTCTTGATTTTGCTTATGCAATTCATTCTGATATAGGAAACAAAGCAAAAGAAGCTTATGTAAACAAAGAAAAAGTCTCTTTACTTCATCATCTAAAAACAGGAGATATTGTAAAAATTATAACAAGTAATGAAATTATTCCAAGATGCACATGGATAAATGCTCTAAAAACTTCCAAAGCTAAATACGAACAAAAAAAATTATGCCGTCAAAAAGAGATAGAAATTAATAAAAAACTTGCCATTGCTATTTTAAAAACTATTTTTGATTTGGATGAACTTAAAATAAAAGCTTTAATAAAAGCAAATAAATTATGTGATAAAATTACTAAAATAGTTGATGATGAAAATTTTTTAAAAGAAGTTGTAAAAGTTATTACAAATACTATAAAAAGGAAAAAATTAATATATCTAAAAAAAACAAATTTAAAAGAGTATAAATTTGGAAATTTATTAATTTTAAGTAATAAACCAATTAATGAGATAAAATTTAATTACTGTTGTCATCCAAAAGTGGGAGATAAAATTTTAGGACTTCTAGACAAAAAAGAAGTTGAAATTCATCATAGATTTTGTAATAATGCGGAGAAAAATATAAAAAAAGCCGTTTTTGTAAAATGGATAACAAATAAAGAAAACAGATATTTTTTAGTAGTATCTCTTCCGAATAAAAAAGGAGAGCTTGCTAAATTTGTAAACTTTTTAACGAAAATGGATATATTTATCCATTCTGTAGAGCTTGGAAAAGGTTCAAACAATTGCAAACTTGAAATTGAATTTGAAAACAAAAAATTTGAAAAAATCAAAAATGAAATTAAGAAAAATTATAATATAATAGAATTTATACCAACAAAGGATGCATATAATGGTTGAAATAAATAAAGCAATGAATGAAATAAAAAGAGGAAGTACTGAAATTATTGGAGAAGAAAGAATAAAAGAGTTAATTAAAAAATATCTTGAAACAGGTGAAAGATTTACAATTAAAGCTGGATTTGACCCAACAGCACCAGATTTACATTTAGGTCATACCGTTTTACTTCAAAAACTAAAAACTTTTCAAAAATATGGAGCAAGAGTTCAATTTTTAATAGGAGATTTTACAGCTCAAATAGGAGATCCTACAGGAAAAAGTAAAACAAGAAAAATGCTAACACCTGAAGAAGTAAAACAAAACGCTCAAACTTACAAAGAACAAGTTTTTAAAATTCTAGACCCAGAACTTACTGATGTAGTATTTAATTCTGAATGGCTAAATGCTCTTGGAGCTACTGGAATAGTTGAACTTGCCACTACTTATACAGTAGCTAGAATGCTAGAGAGAGATGATTTTGAAAAAAGATATAAATCAAAAACTCCTATTGCTATTAGCGAATTTATATATCCTCTGCTTCAAGGATATGATAGTGTAGCACTCAAAAGTGATATAGAAATTGGAGGTACTGATCAAAAATTTAATCTTTTAATGGGAAGACACTTACAAAAAGTTTATAATGTAGGAAAAGAACAAAGCGTAATGATGATGCCTTTACTTGTTGGACTTGATGGTATTAATAAAATGAGCAAATCTTTAGGTAATTATGTAGGAATTACAGAAGATGCTGATACTATGTTTGCAAAAATTTTATCAATTTCAGACGAATTAATGTGGGATTGGTATGAATTGCTTAGTGATAAATCAATAGAAGAGATTGAACAATTAAAAAAAGAAGTAGAAAATGGAAGAAATCCAAAAGAAGTTAAAGAACTTCTTGCAATTGAAATAGTTGATAGATTTCATGGTAAAGGTGCAGGAGAGAAAGCAAAAGAAAATTTTGATAAAATACATAAACAAAATAAATTGCCTGAAAACATGCCGGAATTTGAAATTGAGCCAATGAATATTGTTGATGCTTTAGTCAAAACTAAACTTGCTTCTTCAAAATCTGAAGCAAGACGCCATATAAAAGGTGGAGCGGTTAGAATAAATCAAGAAAAAATTTCTTCTCAAGATATAATGCTAGAAAGTGGCAAAGAATATATTTTACAAATAGGAAAAAGAAAATTTGCAAAAGTAAAAGTTAAATAATGGAGTTAGGATGAGCAAGTTAAAACCATTAAAAATTGGAAAACATACTATTAAATATCCTATAATTCAAGGTGGTATGGGACTTGGTATTAGTTGGGATAGACTAGCTGGAAATGTAAGTAAAGAAGGTGGTCTTGGAGTTATTAGCGCAGTTGGAACAGGATATTATGAAAATAAAAAATATGCTAAAAGTTTAATTGAAGGAAGACCATATAGCGAAAAAGATTTTTATAATAAAGACGCTCTTTTTAAGATATTTGAAAATGCTAGAAAAATTTGTGGCAATGCTCCTCTTGGAGCCAATGTTTTATATGCAATAAATGATTATGGAAGAGTGGTAAGAGATGCATGTGAAGCTGGAGCAAATATAATAATTACAGGTGCTGGTCTTCCTATGGATATGCCAGAATTTACAAAAGATTTTCCTGATGTAGCACTTGTACCTATTGTATCAACAGGTAGAGCTTTTAGACTTATAGCTAAAAGATGGGAAAAAAGATACAAAAGAATACCTGATGCAGTAATAGTAGAAGGACCTTTAAGTGGTGGTCATCAAGGTTTTAAATATGAAGATTGCTTTAAAGAAGAGAATCAATTAGAACATTTAGTTCCAGATGTAAGAGAAGAAGTTGATAAATGGGACAAAAATATACCTGTAATTGCAGCTGGTGGAATATGGTCGCATGAAGATATACTAAAATTTATATCTCTTGGAGCAAATGGTGTTCAAATGGGAACAAGATTTGCTCTAACTTATGAGTGCGATGCAAGTGACACTTTTAAACAAATTCTTCTTAATGCAAAAAAAGAAGATATCATCTTAATGAAATCACCTGTAGGATATCCAGCAAGAGGAATAAGAACAAAACTTATTGAAAAAGTAGAAAAAAAAGAAGGTCCTAAAATTAAATGTATTTCAAACTGTGTGTATCCATGCCATAGAGGAGAAGAAGCCAAAAAAGTTGGATATTGTATTGCTGATAGATTGGCTGATGCATATGAAGGAGATGAAGAATTAGGTTTATATTTTAGTGGAGCATATGCATATAAAGCAGATAAGCTTATGCATGTAAAAGATTTAATGAAAGAGTTAATTGGAGAATGAGATATTTTTTAATATTTCTTTTTTCTCTTGCTTTTGCTTGTAATACCAAAAATTTCAATACAGCTTATCAAGACTATTACAAAAATCAACAAATTTATATAAAAGCACTCTTAAATAACAATAAAAAAGAAGAAATTAAATCATTAAAAGAACTTATTAAATGTGGAGAATATTTACATTTTAATGTAAATGATTATAAAAATAAATTAAATCATCTTTTACCTCATAAAAAAATTATAAAACATCGCTCCAAATATATAAATATTCTCTCTTATAAACCTTTACAAATCAAAAATGTAACTTCTTATACCATATTTAATATAAAAACAAAAAGATTATACAAAAAAGTAATAGATTTAAAATATGCAATAACTCCAAAACCTTACATTAGTAAAATAATAAATAAAAATATAAAACTTAAAATTGCCCAATTTAGAAAAAATATTGTAAGAATTGTTTATTATTCTAACAAACCTATCAATCTTAATATAAAAAAAATAGACAATAAATTAATTATTTCATTACCACAAACAAAATATAAAAACATATTAAATAAACCTCAAAAACATTATGTCACAATCTTTAAAAGAAGAAAAATAATAGTAATTGACCCAGGTCATGGTGGAAAAGATAGTGGAGGAATAGGAATTGGTGGAAGAGAAGAAAAAGTAGCAGTATTACAAATAGCAAAATATTTAAAATATTATCTTCAAAAAGAAGGATATATTGTCTATTTAACACGCTCTAGCGATATTTATAGAACACTTCCATGGAGAACACATTTTGCAAATGAAAAACATGCTGACCTTTTTATTTCAATTCATTGTAATATTTCTCCTCATCATATCAAATATCCTCATGGAATTGAAACATATTATTTATCTCCAGCAAGAAGCCAAAGAGCTATAAGAATTGCCAGAATAGAAAATAAAAGTATCAAAAATTTAAATTATCTTGACCAAAATGTAATTTTAGGATTTTTAAATAAAAACAGAATAATAGCTTCTAATAAATTTGCCATTAATGTACAAAGTAGTATCTTAAAAGAACTTAGAAAATATTATAAAAATGTTGTTGATGGAGGCGTAAGACCTGCTCCTTTTTATGTATTAGTAGGGACTCAAATGCCAGCTATTTTAATAGAAACAGGCTTTTTAACAAATCCAATGGAAGCTAAAAGACTTTTTAATCCAACTTATCAAAAAAGATTAGCTATTGGAATAGCAAAAGGAGTTCAAACTTATTTTCGTTTAAACCCTTAATTAATTAATTCAAACTCTTTCGTATCAAAATTATAATTATAAACTTCTCCACTCTCAATTATATAATACCAACCAAGCAGATTTAATTTACCCTCTTCTACTCTTTCTTTAACAAAATCATAAGTTAATAAATTTTGAAGTTGTCTAACTACATTAAGTTGCTCTATTTCCCATTCTCTAAGTTTATCATCTTCTATATCTTTTACTTTTTCTTTCAAATCACTAATCAAATCAAGCCATTTTTTAACATATGGAAGTTTATTCAATTTTTCTTCTGGATAAAAAAGAGCTTTTAAACCTCCACAATTACTATGTCCGCAAACTACAATATTTTTGACTTCCAAATATTTAACTGCATATTCTAAAATTGAAGCTGTACATTTCAATGTCCCTTCATTTTGATTAGCAGGTGGCACTACATTTGCTATATTTCTTACTACAAACAGCTCTCCTGGAAGTGTTTTTGTAATTAAGTTTGGTACAACTCTACTATCAGAACACCCTACATAAAATGTGTGTGGTTTTTGTCCTTCTTTAAGTCCTTGAAAAAACTCTTTATCTCTTTCAAAATCTTCTTTTCTAAATTTTACTATTCCTTCAATTATTGGCATTTTTCCTCCTTATATTTGATTTATTAATTTTTCAACATTCTCAATAACCCTTTTAACAGAACCTAAATCTACTCTTTCTCTTATAGAATGAGGATTTTCAATTTTAGGACCATAACTTGCCATTGCTACATTTGGAAATTTATTTTTTAAAATTGCACATTCAAGCCCTGCATGAATTACATTAAGTTTTGCATTTGTAATTTCTTGAAGTTTTAAAGCAAGTTTATTTTTCTCAGGCCTCCATGCAGGATATTCATCTTCAAATAAAACTTCACATCCAAATGTTTTAGCTAAAATATATTCTTTAATTTCATTTAATTTTTCATTACTATTTGCTCTTGCACTAAGAATTATTTTATCTTCATCAATTAAAGCAAAATTTATAGATTTACTAGGAATTTTAAACTCAAAATCATACTCTAATACTCCATGTGGCAATTTTCTTAAAAATTCTAAATAATCTGATTTATACACTTCAATCTCTTCTTCTCCATCAAATACTTCTTTAGCGTAAGCATTAGAAGGAATAGAATTTCTTCTCTCACCTCCTTTTATATAAGCAATACTATCTACTTTAAATAAAAGCTCCACAATTGCATTTGGGATATTTTTATGTATATCAACTCCACTATGGCCCCCTGGGAGATTTGTAATACTTATATCTCCTAAGCTTCCAAAAATTTTTTCTTTTTTTATAGGATATTTAATTTTGGCATCAACTCCTCCAGCACAACCTATGATTATTTCACTATCATCTTCACTATCTAAATTCAAAAGATAAGGGGCTTTTATATTAAATTCTAAATTTTTAGCTCCTATAAGACCTATTTCTTCATCATTTGTAAAAAGATATTCAATATCTGTATATTTATCCATAAAAGCAAGCATTATAGCCACACCTATTCCATTATCAGCTCCAAGAGTTGAATTTTTTGCCTTTAAATATCCATTTTCTTCAATAATTTCAATTTTTGGAGCATCTCCTACACATACCATATCAATATGAGATTGAAGAGCAAGTTTTGGAGTGTCTTTATAAGCTAATATATTTCCAGCTTTATCTCTAAATACTATAAAACCCCTTTTTTTAGCATAATCTTCTATAAACTCCTGTAATTTTTCAGTATTACCACTACAATGAGGAATTTTTGTAATTTCTTTAAAAATATTTATAACTTTTTCATACATTTTTTCTCCTTTGATATAATTATCAAAAAGGCTATAAAATGAAATATTTATTACTAATAATAGCACTTTTTTTAACAGGATGTATAAATAAAACAGGAATTTCTTTAAATTATTATCCAGATTGTGAAGAAAATTATGATTTATACGGAGTTTATTATATAAAGTGTCACAATAATATATATAATTTCAAAAGAAAAAATAAAATTTGTCTTGATTGTAATTAAGGAGCAAAATGAATATCAATGAAATACTCAAAGAACGTCAAAAATGGTTTGAATGGAAAAATATAAAGCCAATTTATGAAAAATTAAATAAATTTAAAAAAAATATTGAAAATAAAAACTACTCTTATGAATTAAAAGATATTATTACAATAAAAGGTGAAGAAAATTCAGATATTGAAAAATTGGCAAAAATGTTAAAACCTTGGAGAAAGGGTCCTTTTAAAATAAATGAACTTTTTATTGATAGTGAATGGAGAAGTTATATAAAATGGAATTCACTTAAACCTCATCTAAATTTAGAAAATAAAGATATTTTAGATGTAGGTTGCAATAATGGATATTATATGTTTAGAATGCTTGAAATGAATCCAAAAAGTATTACTGGATTTGATCCAAGTGCTCTATTTAATCTTCAATTTGAATTTATAAATTCTTTTATAAAAAGTCATATTGAATACAAACTTCTTGGAGTTGAACATATCCCTTATTATGAAAAAAAATTTGATGTAATTTTTTGTATGGGAGTTTTATATCATAGACGTGACCCAATAGATATGCTAAAAGAGCTTAAAGCAGGATTAAAAAAAGATGGAATTGTAATTCTTGATACACTAATAATTGAAGGAAGTGGAGAATATGCTCTAACTCCTATGCGTTATGCGAAAATGAAAAATGTCTATTTTATACCTACTTACAAAGCACTTTTAAATTGGATAGAAAGAGCTAAATTTAGTGATGTAGAATTTATAGGTAAAAGATATACAACTACAAATGAACAGCGTAAAACTGAATGGATTGAAGGTGAAAGTTTAGAAAGTTTCCTTAATAAAGATCAGACAAAAACGATAGAAGGATATGAACCTCCTCTTCGTTTATATTTAAAAATAAAAAATTAATTATTCTGGTTTTGCTCCAAACATTAAAATATAAATTAAAGCTATAAATACAAGTGTAATTCCAAAAGCTACTCCAATAATCATACCAAAACTCATTTTCTCTCCTTTTTTTATTTAAGATATAGTAAAATTATACAAAAAAGGAAGTAAATGTCAAAACATTTAACCCACACAAAAGACCTTAGTAAAGAAGAAATATTACAAATTTTTACATATGCTAAAAATTATCTTGATGAAAAAAAAAGAGATGAGTTAAATGGAAAACTTATAATTAATGTATTTTTTGAAAATTCAACCAGAACTAGAAGTAGCTTTGAAATAGCTGCAAAAAGACTAGGAGCTGATGTAGTAAATTTAGATGTAGCAAGAAGTTCAACTGCAAAAGGAGAAACTCTATTTGATACAGCAGCAAATTTAGATGCTATGGGCCCAAATGCAATAGTAGTAAGACATCATAGAGCAGGTGTACCTAAAATTTTGTCAAATTATGTTAAATGCTCTATTATTAATGCAGGTGATGGAGCACATCAACATCCTACTCAAGGACTTTTAGATTTATTTACGCTTTTACAAAAGTGGGAAAATTTAGAAAATAAAAAAATTGCAATTGTAGGAGATATTAAAAATTCTAGAGTTGCAAATTCTGATATAGAGCTTTTTACAAGATTTGGAGCAAAAGTTTTATTAGTAGGACCTCCTCACTTTTTACCCAAAACAGAATTACCAACTACCTCAAACATAAAAGAAGCAATTGATTGGGCTGATGCAATAATTAGTTTAAGAACTCAAACAGAAAGACACTCAAGCCCAACATTTGCATCCTTAAAAGATTATGCACAAAATTTCCAAATCACAAAAGAATTAATTAAAGATAAAAATATTTTAATAATGCATCCAGGACCTGTGCATAGAAATATTGATATAAGCGATGAAGTTTTAGCTGATAAAAGATGTTTAGTATTAGAACAAGTCAAAAATGGAGTAGCTGTTAGAATGGGAATATTAAAATATTTAATTGAGAGGGAAAATTGAAATTTTTTTTGATAGATTTTGATGGAAATATTTTTATAAAAGAAATTTCTAAACTTAAAGATATCTACTTTTCTTTCCCTGTTTATTCAAATTATAAATTTCTACCTCAGAAAAAAGAGATTTATTTAAAAAAATATCCTATATCTTTTGAAAAATATAAAAAAGCTTTTGATGAAGTAATTGAAGAGATAAAAAAAGGAAATACTTATTTATTGAATCTAACTTTTCCCACTCAAATTGAAACTAATTTAACTCTTTTAGAAATTTTTAATATTTCAAAAGCACCTTTTAAACTTTTATTTCAAGATAAATTTGTATGTTTTTCACCTGAGAGATTTGTAAAAATCAAAAATAATAAAATCTACACTTACCCTATGAAAGGGACAATTGACGCTTCCATTCCAAATGCCAAAGAAAAAATTCTCTCAAATATAAAAGAGATGGCAGAACATACAATGGTTGTAGATTTACTAAGAAATGATTTAGGAATTATAGGAAGAGATGTAAAAGTAAATAAATTTAGATTTATTGATAAAATAAAAGCAGGAGAAAAAGAGCTTTTGCAAGTTAGCAGTGAAATTGAAGCCACATTGCCTGATAATTGGCAAAAAAACTGGCTTGAATTAATAATGAAAATGCTTCCTGCGGGAAGTATAAGCGGAACGCCAAAGAAAAAAACAGTTGAAATAATAAAAAGAGTTGAAAATTATAAAAGAGGATACTATACAGGAATTTTTGGAATAACTGATGAAAAAACTTTTTTAGATAGTGCAGTAATTATTAGATATATAGAAAAAAACAGAAATTTAATCTATAAAAGTGGTGGAGGAATTACAATTGATAGCAATGCAAAAAATGAATATGAAGAGCTTATAAATAAAGTTTATATTCCTATTTAATAATTATTTTATTTCTACCCTCTTTTTTAGCTTTATATAATCTTTTATCTGCTAATTTTATCATTTCAGCTAATGTTTCACCCTCATCTGCTATTCCAGCAGAAAATGTATATTTAATTCCATTTACATCTTCTTTTGCCAAAATATTTTTTATTTTATGTAAAACAATATATGCTTCTTGTTTTGTTGTATTAGGCATAAAAATCAAAAATTCTTCTCCCCCGTATCTAATTATAATATCTGTTTTTCTAATATGACTTTTTATTGTATTTGCAAAATGTTTTAAAATTTCATCTCCTATTTGATGACCATAAGTATCATTAATCTTTTTAAAAAAATCAATATCTAGCATAGCAATAGATTTTTTAGAATAAATAGAAAAAATTCTATCTAATTCATTTTCTAAATAACTCCTATTAAAAACTCCGGTAAGTCCATCAAGCTTTGCTTTTAATTCAAATGTTTTCATTCTTTCATAAATATCTAAAATATTATTTACCCTAACAACTAGTTCATCTTTTAAAAATGGCTTTTTTAAATAATCATTTGCACCTAATTTAAGTAATTTAATAAAATGTTCATTATCATTTTCAGAAGAAATTACAATAAAAGGCAAATCAGTAGAAGAATGTTTTTCTCTAACTTTTAATAAAAACTTTTCTCCATCAATATAAGGCATATTAATATCACTAATAATTAAATCAATATGATTATTTGATAAAATTTCTAACGCTTCTTTACCATTATTTGCTTCATAAACTTTTAAATTAATTTGTTCTAATATAAATTTTTCTCTTTTTCTAATAGCTGTAGAATCTTCTGCTATTAAAACATTAATGTTTTTATTTTTATAATATCTATTTATAAATTTTACCAAATAATCAATTGTATAAACATCATCTTTTATTACATAATTTATCACTTCATCTTTATATTTTGAATGTATAAATTCTTTTTCGTATTGTGTTAACACAATAACTTTTTTTTTCTTTTCTAAAAGATAATCAATTTGCTCTCCATTTGCATCAGGCAAAATATAATCAACTAAATATAAATCAAAATCTTCTTTTAAATTTTTTAATTCTTCAAAAGTAGAAATAGATTTAGTTTTAGCAAAAAAAAGATATTTTTGAATATATTTTTCTATCAAAGATCTATAAATAACACTATCTTCAACAATCAAAATTTTCATCATAACAGCCTCCAATAATCAATGGAGAATTATATAAAAAAAGAAAGAAAAAAGAAAATTAGCAAGAATATGTAGTTACGAATTCGTATGGATGAGGTCTTCCTTCTACAGGAATAATTTCTGTTTCATATTTATAATCAATATAAGTTTTAATAAATTCATCACTCATAACTGCTTTTAAGAAACTATTAGGATCTTCAAGTTCTCTTTCAACTGCATAAATTGCTTCTCTTAAAGTTGGTGGAAGTGTTCTAATTCCTCTTTTTTTAATCTCATCAAGACTTAATTCAAATAAGTCTTCATTAAGAGGCTCTCTTGCTGCTTCATAGATTTCAAGATTATTTTTAATTC
>JALVUH010000005.1 GCA_027035735.1 Nautiliaceae bacterium | reverse complement strand
GAAGATGGAGCAGTTGTTAGATTTAGAGTTTATGGAAAATTAAGGGAATTTGTGGATTTTGATTATGAAATATTTAATGCATTAGCTTCAAGAATAAAATTAGAAGCCAAAATGGATGTAAGTGAAAAAAGAAAGCCTCAAGATGGAGGATTTTCTTTAAAGCTTGATGGTAATTCTTTTGATTTTAGGGTTTCTACTTTGCCTACTATTTGGGGAGAGAGTATTGTTATAAGAATACTTGATAAAAGAAATATTTTAAAAAAGCTTGATGATATTGGTATTACTTCAAAAAATTTAAATCTTTTGAGAAATGCATTATCTAAACCTAATGGTATTTTTTTAGTTACTGGTCCTACAGGAAGTGGTAAATCTACTACATTATATGCTTCATTAAATGAAATAGCAAAACCTGATGTAAAAGTAATTACTGTTGAAGATCCAGTTGAATATAAATTACATGGTATTCAACAAGTTCAAGTAAATCCAAAAGTAGGAATTACATTTGCTAGTGCTCTTAGAAGTATTTTAAGACAAGATCCAGATATTATTATGATAGGGGAAATTAGAGACCTTGAAACATTAGAAATTGCTATTAAAGCAGCGCTTACAGGACATCTTGTGCTTTCAACTTTACATACTAATGATTCGGTTAGTGCAATAAATAGGATGATTGATATGGGAGCTGAACCATTTATGGTAGCAGCTGCTCTTGTTGGAGTTGAAGCGCAAAGGCTTGTTAGGAAAAATTGTCCTTATTGTCTTGAACCTTATAAGCCAAGTGAAGCATATTTAGAACCTATTAAAAGTTTAATTGGAAAAGATACGATTTTTTATCACGGAAGAGGATGTGAAAAGTGTGATAATACTGGATATTTAGGTAGAACATTAATTACAGAGATATTTTTAAACGATGATAAACTTGAAGGAATGATTGCTAAAAATAAAGATAGAGTAGATATTTTAAGATATCTTGAATCTCAAGGTTTTAAAAAAATGTTTTTTGATGGTATAATAAAAGCTAAAAATAAAATTACTACATTAGAAGAGGTATATAGGGTGGCTAAACTATGAAATATTATAAAGTTTCTATATTTTATAGGGGAGAACAACAAAATTTTATTATTAAGTCATTAAGCAAAGTAGAAGCAATTCATGATGCTAAAAAAAATTATAAGGGATTACTTGTCAAAATAGAAGAAATTCCCATGCCTTTTGAAGAAAAGGTGAAAAATTTTAAACTTATGATAAGTAACAGATTTTTAAGAAAAAAACTTAATTATCCTAATTATATTTCTGCAATTAGAGAATTAGCAATATTAATAAAAGCAGGTATATCTCTTAAAGATGCTCTTAAAGATATAGGAGAAAATAGTAGAGATAAGTTAGTAAAAGAACTTTTTTTAAAAGCTACAGAAGCTATTGATAGTGGTAAAACCCTTTCTGATGTTTTTGCTGAGTATGAAAAATATGTAGGAAATATTTCTCTTACTATAGTAAGATTAGGAGAAAGAACAGGAGATTTAGTTAATGCTTTGAATTATTTAGCAGATATTTATGAAAATATTTATGAAAATAGAAAAAAAATGATTAAAGCCCTTCGTTATCCAATAATTACTTTAATTGCTATTGTAATAGCTTTTGTATTATTAATTTTATTAGTAGTTCCAAAATTTAAAACTGTTTTTGAGCAATTTCATGCAAAACTTCCTTTACCTACAAGAATTTTATTAGGTATTGAGAATGTAATAGCTAATTATGGTTTTATTACTTTAACTATAATTTTAAGTATTATTTTGATAATAATATTTTCATACAAAAATTATTTTGAATTTAGAGTAAAAGTAGACAAAATTTTGTTAAAAACTCCACTTATTGGTCAAATTATTGAATATGGAACACTTCATAGATTTTTACTTACACTTTCTTCACTTTTACGCTCAGGAATTCCTCTTTTAGATGCTCTTAAAATATCAGAAGAGATTATTAAGAATGAAATTATTAAATCTAAAATTAGAATAGTTATTAATGGTATTAATCAAGGGAAAAGCTTATCGGAAATGTTAGAAACTACAAATTTAATAAATTATATAGCTCTTAGGATGATTAGTGCAGGAGAAGAGAGTGGTGAGCTTGACAGTATGCTTGAAAAAGCAGCTAAATATTATGAAGATAGATTTCAAGATATCATTGATAATATGCAAGCTTCAATTGAACCTATAATGCTGACAATTATTGGTGGACTTGTATTATTAATAGCTCTTGGAATATTTTTACCTATGTGGGATTTAGCTAATGCTGCTAAAAATGCAGGATAATTATTTTTCAAATTCTTCTAATTCGTCATCTTCTTTATTTATTTTATAATTTTTGTATTTTGGATCTTTTGCTACTTCATCAAATTCTTTTTTTAATTTTTTATATTCAATCCATATATTCATAATAGCTGCACCAATTCCCCAAAATACTCCAAGCCAAAGTAACCAGCTTTGATGAAAGGTATCTTTCATCCAAATTCCAATTCCAATTCCCATTAAAATTGCTACAACAATTGAAATACCTAAAGAGAGCTTTTCAGCTCCCTCTATGCTTTTGCCAACTTTTCCTTTTCCTTTTGCAAATTCGGAATAATCTTTATTTTTCATATTATTTCCAATTAAATTTCTTTTGCAATTTTTTTATAAGTATTGATTGTATTTTCAATGTCTGCTTCACTCATAGGAGTACAGATAAATCCAGTCTCATATGCACTTGGTGCAAAATAAAAACCTTCTTTTAACATTCTATTATGAAATTTAGCATATCTTGTGGTATCGCTCTCATTTACTTCATCAAAATTTTTAGGTTTTTTAGGATTAAAGAAAAACCCAAACATACTGCCAATTACATTATAATTAAAATCAATTCCATTTTCTTTTGAAACTTTTTCAAAACCTTCCATAAGTTTTTTTGCTTTAGCTTCTAAAACTTTATAAATTTCAGGATTTTCTTTTAATTTTTTAATAGTAGCTAGCCCTGCACTCATAGCAACAGGATTTCCAGATAAAGTTCCTGCTTGATAAACTGGACCTAGAGGTGAGAGAAGTTCCATAATCTCTTTTCTTCCAGCAAAAGCTCCAACAGGCATTCCACCTCCTATTACTTTACCAAATGTTACAATATCTGCTTTAAT
>JALVUH010000004.1 GCA_027035735.1 Nautiliaceae bacterium | reverse complement strand
TGGTATATGAATGAAACTAAAACTATTAAAGCTGATTATTCTGATAGCTCTTATGCTTCATCTCTTAGTGTATTAGCTAATGATTTTGTGGATTTAGGAGTACTTAAATTTAATTTTGATTATTTAAATGAAGCAAAAGAGATAGTAGAGAATGGAAGCTACTATATTAAAAATTATCCACTCTTTTATGCTACTTTAACTAAGGCATTTTTAAAGTTAGAATTTAAAGAGTATGTTATTAAGTCGCAAAAACCTCTTTATAAAGAAAACTTTTCTTATCCATATATTTTATGGGAGAGAGGAGAAGATTATGAAATATGCACAATTGAGAAGTGTATTAAAAAATCTAATGATTTGAAAGCTCTTTTAGAGGAAATTCAATAGTAAACTCAACTCCTTTTTCGCTTTTTACTTTTATTTTTGCTCTGTGTGCTTGAAGAATATTTTTTACTATGCTAAGACCTAGTCCAAATCCTTTTATCTCTTTATTGTGAGATTCATCTACTCTATAAAATTCATCAAAAATATATGGTAATTTATCTTTTGGTATTCCTATTCCATTGTCTTTAATAATTAAAATAATTTTATTTTTCATTTTTTTAAGAGTTACATCTATTTTTAAGGCTTTGTATTTTATTGAATTTTCAATTATATTGCTAAGAGCCATTTTAAGAAGAGTTTTATCTCCTTTTATTATATATTCATCATTTTCATCAATATGAAGAGAAATATGAATTTTTTTGGAATATTTTTCATATAATTCAAGTATTAATTCTTCTAAGTCAACTTCTGTAAGCTTACAGTTTTGAAGGTCATTTTTGGTTAAAAATAGTAGTTTTTCAGTGATATCGTTTAAGTAATTTATTTCTTGAAGTAAAGAATGAAGCGTTTTATCACAATTTTTTTCTTCATTCATTAAAGCAACTTCAATTTCGCTTTTCATAATAGCAAGAGGAGTTTTTAGCTCATGTGAAACATTTGAATTGAAATTTTTAAGCTTTTTAAAAGAGATTTCTATTTGAGTTACAATAGTATCAATAAATTTATATCCAAGCATTAAAACAATTAAAAAAATAATAAAAGAGATTAAAAGTGAAATAGTTCTTATAATTTTAATTTTGTCTTCATTTGTAGAATAAAAAGTTGATATTTTTATTATATATCCATTTTTTTTGGTTATATAATAGATTATTTTTTCTTTTTTATCTTTTGTTCTTTGTATGAAAAATCCTAATTTTATTTTTTTATTTAAATTATTATGAGATGAAATAATATTTACAAATAGTGGAAAAATTTTATATTTATGTTGGATTTTTATTAAATCAGTAGGAGTGAATTTTTTAGGATTTATACTACTTGCAACAAGAGCTAATTTATCTTTTAGATGAGTGTCAAAAGATTTTTTAAGAGCAATAAGCATTGCCCCTTCAAAAATCATAATAATAATAAAAACAACTAAAGCAAATTTATAAAAAAGTTGATTTCTAAGTTCATTCATCGCTTATTTTAAAGCCCATTCCTCTTATAGTTTTTATAAGTTTTTTATCCGAATCTTTATCTATTTTTTTTCTTATATGAGAGATGTATACATTAATTACATTTGAATTAATTTCATCATCCATTTCCCATAAATTATTAGCAATCATTTCAGGAGTTACAATTTTATTTTTATTAATCATTAAATATTTAAGAAGTTCAAATTGTTTAGCTGTTAAATCTATATATTTTCCTCCTCTTTTTACTTCTTTTGTCTCAGGGTTTAGTTCTAAATCAGCAATTTTTAATACATTATCTTGAATATTTTGACTTCTTCTATAAAGTGCTTTAAGTCTTGCAATAAGTTCTTCAAAATCAAATGGTTTTGTTAAATAATCATCTGCTACTTTAAGTCCTTCTACTTTATCTTCAATTTCTCCTTTTGCGGTTAAGATTAAAATCGGTGTGTTAATACCTTCTTTTCTTAATTTTTTAATTAAATCAATTCCAGAAATTTTTGGTAACATCCAATCTACAATAATAACATCATATTTATTGTTTTGTGCAAGATATAATCCTTCTTCTCCATCTCTTGCCGTATCTACTCTAAATCCTTGTTTTTTTAGACCTATTTTTATGTTTTGGAGTAATTTAATATCATCTTCAATTAATAGAATTTTCATGGCAAATCCTTTAAGCTTTTATTGTATTATATTATAATTTAATTTTAAAATATACATTAAAAAAAAGGACTTTATAATGATTTTGGCAATTGAGAGTAGTTGTGATGATTCAAGTATTGCTGTAATGGAAATTGAGAATAAAAAGCTTTTATTTCATAAAAAAATATCTCAGGAACTTGAGCATGCAAAGTATGGAGGAGTTGTTCCTGAGCTTGCAAGTAGACTTCATGCTGAGGCACTTCCAAAGATACTTGAGGAGACAAAAGAGTTTTTTCCTTCATTAAAGGCCATAGCAGTTACAAATGCTCCAGGACTTTCTGTAACTTTGCAAGAAGGTGTAATGATGGCAAAGGCTCTCTCAATTGCTTTAAATCTTCCTATAATTGCTGTAAATCATTTAATAGGACATATCTATTCTCTTTTTATTGAAAAAGAGGAGATTAAGCCTATGATGATTTTATTAATCAGTGGAGGTCATACAAAATTACTTCAATTTAATGGTGTGACAAATATTTGTGAGATTGCAACTACTCTTGATGATAGCTTTGGTGAGAGTTTTGATAAGTGTGCTAAGATGCTAGGCTTAAATTATCCAGGAGGTCCAGAGATTGAAAAATTAGCGCTAAAAGGAAAAAATATAGTTCCTTTACCTCTTCCTCTTAAAAATTCAAGTGATATTAAGTTTAGTTACTCTGGACTTAAAAATGCAATAAGACTTGCTATTGAAGAGAATAGATACAAAAAAGAAGATATTGCCGCTTCTTTTCAAGAAAGAGCAATTGAACATTTAGTTTTTATGAGTAAGCGTGCTATTAAAAAATATAAACCCAAAAATTTTGCAATCGTTGGAGGAGCTAGTGCAAATAAAAGAGTTAGAAGTGAATTTGAAAAATTAGCTAAAGAATTTAATTTTAATCTTTTTTATCCAGAAATGAAATACACTAGCGATAATGCGGCAATGATAGCAAGAGCGGCAATTGAAATGTATAAAAATAAAGAGTTTATTGATTATAAAAATTTAGATGTAAA
>JALVUH010000003.1 GCA_027035735.1 Nautiliaceae bacterium | reverse complement strand
ATTTATTTGCAGGTATGTATATATAATATTTATATGGAGGAGTAAAAGAATACTTAAGTTGTAAATTATGAAGTCTTAACGTATCATAAGGCACATTTAATATTTTAGAAATATAAAATAAAGAAGTTCCAGGTGGCACTTTTACTGCAATAAAAGTTGGTTTTAATATAGAACTTGCAAATTTCTCTTGAGCTAATTTAATAAATTTTTCTTTATTATATAAAAATGAAATACTTAATATTTTTAATATATAATTCCTAGTTTCTTGTGGGATATATTGTCTTTTTATATGTCTTTGATATCTTAATAAATCACTTAAAGTAATTTTAACATTTTTTAATTTTTTATATAATTTATACAAAGGCATATACATTCTACTGCCATAATGTTGATAATCCCATATAATTTTTCTATACTCTCTTATTTTTTTATCTCTATAACATTTTCTACCAAGTCTCTTGCACAAAATATCAACTTTAGCTCTTACAATTCCTTCTACTATCCTAGCAGTTCCCGCATTATATGCCATAATAGCCAAATACCATTTACCAAAATATTTATGCAAGTATGTAAGATATTCAATTGCAGCTTTTGTAGATTTATAAATATCACGTCTTTCATCAACATAATCATCTATTCTTAACCCAAATCTTCTAGCAGTTGAAGGAATAAATTGCCAAAGACCTACTGCACTTTTATCTGATTTAGCTTTTAAATTCATATAACTCTCAGCCATTGCTACAGTCACCAAATCACTTGGTAATTTTGAACGTTTAATTTCATTTTGAATAATTGGTAAGATTTCATATCCGTTATTTATAATATTGTACATATAATCTTGCTTATATTTAGAATAAATTTTATACATTCTTTTGAGTTTTGGATTATTAATAAAACTCTCTTCAATATTTAATGAACGTAAAATACTTAAATTTTGATTTTGAAATATATCAGCAAAAGATACCACACATAAAAATAATATTATTAAATATCTCATATTCCAAATAACCTTTTTGCATTATTTGTAGTAATACTTTCTACTTCTTTAGGCATTATATTCCAAAGCTCCGCAATCTTATCTCTTACATAAATGGTATACATTGGTTCATTTCTTTTTCCTCTAAACGGATGAGGTGTAAGATATGGAGCATCTGTTTCTATAATAACTCTTTCTTTTGGTATTTTTGGAAAAACTTCAATTAATTTTCTTGCATTTTTAAAAGTAATAACTCCTCCTATTCCATAATAAAATCTATCGCTAAAATCCAAAAGTTGATGAGCAGCATTAAAACAATGAAAAACTCCTTTAATTTCTGGATACTCTTTTATTATTTTATAAGTATCTTCTGTAGCATCCCTTACATGAACTATTATCGGTTTATTATATTTTAGAGCTATTTCAATTTGTTTTTTAAAAAAATCTTGTTGTTTTTTTCTTTGTTTTATATCTTTTACCCAGTAATAATCAAGCCCAATCTCTCCAACAGCAACACATTTTGGATGCTTAATATAATCAATTAAAAGATTATCCTCATATTTGTCAATATCAACAGGGTGCACTCCTACACCGAAATATATTTCATTATATTTTTCAGAAAGTTCAATTGCTCTTTTTAAATCTTTTGGATCAGCTGCTGGAATTATAAATTTTTTAACGTTATTTTCCTCTGCTCTTTTTATAACCTCATCTACATCATCTATAAATTTAACATTATCAAGATGAGTATGAGTATCAATAATCACTTTAAGCCTTTTTTATGGAATTGTACCAAAAAATAAAAATTACATTTTTACAATTTGTAACATTTTTTATTAAAATAAATAACTTTATTGTAAAGTATCGTAACTTTTGAATATAATAAACAAAAAACTATAAGGAGACAATATGTCAAAACCTACATTTACAAAAGAAGAAGCACTTGAATATCACGCAAAACCAGTCCCTGGTAAAATTGCTATTCAAGTTACAAAACCTGTAAGAGATTCAAAAGATTTATCAATTGCATATTCACCTGGAGTTGCAATTCCTTGTCTTGAAATAGATAAAGATGAAAGTTTAGCTTATACTTATACAAATAAAGCTAATCTTGTAGCAGTAGTTTCTGATTCAACTGCAGTTCTTGGACTCGGAACCCTAAAACCTGTTGCTGGTAAACCAGTTATGGAAGGAAAATCTGTTCTATTTAAAAAATTTGCATTTATTGATGCTTATGATATTGAACTAAAAGAAAGAGACCCTGATAAAATTGTTGAAATTGTAGAAGCAATCTCTCCTACATTTGGTGGAATTAACCTTGAAGATATTAAAGCTCCAAAATGCTTTGACATTGAAAAAAATGCACAAGCTAGATGTGATATACCTGTATTTCATGATGACCAACACGGAACTGCAATTATCTCAGCTGCAGCAATTCTAAACTGGGCAGAACTTGAAGGTAAAAAACTTGATGAAATTAGAGTTGTAATTATTGGTGCAGGTGCAGCAGGACTTGCAGCTGCTGAAATGTATAAAGCTCTTGGAATTAAAAATATGGTTATTACTGATTCAAAAGGTGCAATAACTAAAAAAAGAACTGATTTAAATAAATATAAAGAACCTTGGGCAGTTGATGAGGATATTGAAACTTTAGCTGATGCTCTAAAAGGTGCTGATGTAGTAGTTGGAAACTCAGTTGCAAATTGTATTACTCAAGATATGGTAAAAACACTAAATCCAAATGCATTGCTTCTTGTAATGGCAAATCCAGACCCAGAAATCAAACCAGAACTTGCTCTTGAAGTAAGACCTGATTTATACATAGGAACAGGAAGAAGTGATTATCCAAATCAAGTAAATAATGTACTTGGATTCCCATTCATCTTTAGAGGTGCGCTTGATACTCATGCAAAAGCTGTAAATATGGAAATGAAAATAGCAGCTTGTCATGCACTAGCAGATTTAGCTAAAAAACCTGTTCCAAAATATGTAAAAGAAGCATATGGTGGAGTTGATTTTAAATTTGGAAAAGATTATATCTTACCAAAACCATTTGATAGAAGAGTATTTGTAGATGAATCAGCAGCAGTAGCAAGAGCAGCGATTGAAAGTGGTGTTGCAAGAATAAAAGTAGATGATGTTGATAAATGGGTTGAAGGTTATAGACAACATTTAATTAAAATGTTAAAAGAAAAAGAAGGAATTGATTACGACGCTGAATAATTCTTCTTTTCTCTTCTTACTTTACTACAAAGGTAAAAAATGCTTAAAATTGGTATTGTTACAATGAGTGATAGAGCAAGTGCCGGTATTTATGAAGATAAAAGTGGAAGGGAAATTGAAAAATTTCTAAAAGAAAATATTACAAATGACTTTGAAATAATTTACAAATTAATCCCTGATGATTATCAAAAAATAGTAGATACCTTAAATGAACTTGTAAAAGAAAAATGCTCTTTAATCTTAACAACAGGAGGAACTGGTCCAGCTCCTAGAGATGTAACTCCTGAAGCTACAAGAGAAGTTATTGAAAAAGAACTTCCAGGATTTGGTGAGCTTATGAGAATGCACTCACTTAAATATGTCCCAACTTCAATTCTCGCCAGAGGAACAGCAGGTGTAGTTAAAAATAGTTTTATTTTAAATCTACCAGGTTCTCCAAAAGCTATAAAAGAAAATTTAGAAGCTGTATGGGCTGCAATTCCTTATGCAATTGATTTGATTGGAGGAGATTACATAGAAAGTCCAACTGCTTTTAGACCAAAGAAAAAATCAAAGTAGAGCTTCAATTTTATTTTCAAGCTCTCTTATTCTTCTTTTTAATTGATCATTTTCAACTCTTAACTGAGAATTTCTATTTTTTACTGCTTTTAAATCATTTTTAAGTTTACTTATTTCATCATCTAGTAATTCTAAATTTCCTAAAGCTCTTTGAAGCTGAATTTGATATTTCTTTATAAGAATTTCTGCATCATTTAATGCATTTTTTAATTGTCTTCTCTCTTCATATGTTTTTTCATAAAGATGTTTATAATAAAACATCTTAAAAATTAAAATTAAAATGATAATAATAACACTAGTTAAAAAAATCCAATTAAAAATTATCAATTTTTTCTACCCTTCTTAAATGCCTTCCTCCTTCAAATTCATGAGTAAGCCAGGCTTCAAGAATAGATTCAATTTCTCCTTTTCCTACAACTCTTGCTCCAAAACACAAAATATTTGCATCATTATGACGTCTTGCCATTTCAGCCGTATAATAATCATGACAAAGTGCTGCTCTTATACCTTTGTGTTTATTTGCAGCCAAACTCATACCAATACCAGTACCACAAATTAAAATTCCCTTACTTCCTTCATTCTCAAGCACCGCTTTTGCTACTTTATGTGCAAAATCTGGATAATCTACACTCTCTGTTGAATAAGTTCCCAAATCTTCTACTTCTATTCCTTTTTTTTCCAAATACTCAATCACAAAAGATTTTACTTCAAAACCTGCATGATCAGTTCCAATAAAATATTTCATTTTTATCCCTTTTTTTAATACAATTATACAAAAAAAGGCAAATTAATGAAACTTGGAGTTAATATTGATCATATCGCTACTCTTAGAAATGCTAGAAAAATAAACGAACCAGATCCTTTAATGGCAATAAATATTTTAAAAGAGGCTGGAGCTGAACAAGTTACAATACATCTTAGAGAAGATAGAAGACATATAACAGATTTTGATGCAAAAAGAATTATTGAAAGTAGTTTTTTACCTGTAAATATGGAATGTAGTATAAATGAAGAAATAATAGAAATAATTTCAAAACTTAAGCCTCACCGTGCTACATTAGTTCCAGAAAAAAGAGAAGAAGTCACTACAGAAGGTGGACTTGATGTAATAAACAATAAAGAAAAAATAAAAAAAACAATAGAAAAATTAAAATCAAATGATATTGAAGTTTCTCTTTTCATTGATCCTGATTTTGAACAAATTAAAGCCTCAAAAGAAATAAATGCCGATATGATAGAACTTCATACAGGAAAATACGCAAATATATTTTTGGCATTAAATACAAATATAAATTATACTCCTTTTAAAATTTATGAAAATTTAGATAGAAAAACTTTAAAAAAAGAATTAGAGATTGAATTAAATTTAATAAAAGATGCAGCAATGTTAGGAGTTGATTTAGAACTTGAAGTAGCAGCTGGACATGGACTAAATTACCAAAATGTAATAGAAATTTTAAAAATAAAAGAAATTACAGAATTAAATATAGGCCATAGTATAATAGCAAATGCTGTATTTTTAGGCTTAAAAGATGCAGTAAAAAGAATGAAAGAAATTATCTTAAAATATTACTAAATCCTCCTCCTACTTCTTCATTTAAATGTCCTAGACCATTTGAAATTGAAATAAAAGATAAAATTTGAGAAATATCATCATCTTTTGGTTCAAAATATATTTTATATCCAAAACATTTTTTTCCATCTTTAATATAAGTAAAAGGCTTTTCATTTTTAAAATTTATAAATTTAATAAATGGTTCTTTTAATTTTATTTTTTCTTCAAAATATAATTCAAATTTATCAATCAAATCTTCTTGAATTAATCTTATATATTCATTAATATCTCCAGAATAACGAAATGTCCAAAAAAGATCATTTTCCATTTTTAGAAATACAGGATTCAATGTATAAACTGAATTTATCTTTTTAAATTGGCTAGTAGTTTCTATTATATAATCAACCTTAAAAAACTCATCTTCATAATTTTGCAAACCTTTTACAAAATCCTCAATTAAAACATCATCTAAACTTCTTAATTTAAAATTACCTTTATCTAAAAAATATCCATTATCATCTGCTTTACCTAAATTTGAAAATACAAATTTTTCTTCTTGAATTTCTCCAGCTTTTTTTAACATTTTAGAAATTAGTTCAGGAGCATGTTGAAAATGAAGATTTTTTTTTAAAGTAACAAATACATTCAATTCCACAAATTGTAACATTATCCCCCCCCTTTTTTTGGAATAATGATAGTCTTTTTATATGACATTTAGATGACTAAAAACTAAATTCTTTAAATATAAATTCATTTTCAAAATCAAAATAAAAAAATTTCTCATCAATATCAAACAATAATACTTTTAAAGAAAGCAATGAAGCAAAAGACCCTGCTAAATTCACCATAGGAGGGAGTTGACCTTTTGAAATGTGATTTTTAGTAGCAAATATTTCAAAAGAGGTGGTTTTAAAAATTCCTATTTGAGCTCTCCACTCTTCTACACTAGTATAAATCCAAGGAATGCTTAATTTCTTAGATATTTTATCAATCTCAATTCTTACTTCAAAATTATCAGTTGCATCCATAATTAAATCTATTTTATGTTTTTTAAAAAACTCATTAGCAAATTTTTTATCAAATTTATTAACATAATATTCTAACTCTTGACATCTGCTAACTTTCTTAGCCAATACTTCTGATTTAAATTTGCCAATATCTTTTTTATCAAATTGAAACTGACGATGAATATTATGGATTTCAATTCTATCAAAATCAACTATATATATCCTCTTAAGTCCAATACAACTAAGAGTTGAAGCTATAATATTTCCAAGACCTCCCGCCCCTACAATTAAAATACTTTTTTTAGATAATTTCTCTTGATTAACTTCCCCTATAACTTCAATTTGTCTTCTAAACATCAAATTTCCTAATTTCTTCAAAAACTTTTAAAGCTTGAAAATGCTCTTTAACATCATGACATCTAATAATACTTGCTCCATTTCTAACACTTTCTATATGAATAGCAAGAGTTCCTGGAAGTCTCTCAGCTGGAGTTGTTGAAATTCCCTCTTTTTTCATAATCATATCAATCATAGATTTTCTACTAGCTCCCACTAACAACTCATATCCAAAATGTAAAAAGTGTTCTAGATGTTTGATTAATGCAATATTATCTTGTAATCTTTTACCAAATCCTATTCCAACATCTAAAATAATATCTCTAATTCCAAAACTTTTTGCTTTTTCAATTCTTTTTCTAAAAAACTCATCAACTTCCAAAATTACATTTTCATAAAAAGGATTAATTTGCATATCTTTTGGAGTTCCTTTTTTATGCATAATTACTACATTAGCTCCATATTTAGCCACTACTTTAGCATACTCATCTCTCTCAAGTCCTGTAATATCGTTTGCTATTTTAAAACCTCTATCAAGTGCATATTCTAATACTACTTCATCAAAAGTATCAATACTAAAAATAGCTTTTTCATAAAGTTTTGTTTGATAAATTTCATCAATTATTGGTTTTACTCTTTTTAACTCTTCTTCTCTTCCTACATACTCGCTTCCAGGCCTACTTGAAACTCCTCCAATATCAATGATTTTTGCACCATTTTCAATCATATTTTCAATCTGTTTTATAGCTTCAATTCCGCTAAATCTACTCCCCTCAAAAAAAGAATCATCATTTGCATTTATCACACCCATTATTTTTAAAGGAAATTTAGGAAGATTTATAAATTCTTTTAGCTTCTTAGCAAGTTCTTTTAACTTAAAAGGTTGAGATAATTCTTTTTTAGATAAAATTTCAAGCTGTTTTTGATTACACAATAAAATTGCATCAAAAATCTTTCTTTTACAATTTGGAACTCCTATAGGCACTGCTAATTCTGCTCCAATACTCAAAGCATCTTGCTTTAATATATTTGCAGCTCCACAACTAATATCTTTAATATAAAAAATATAAATTGAGTGCTTTTTTTTCATTATTTCAATTCCTGGTTTATCTACATTTAATTTATGCATTAAATTAGCTAAATCAATATCATTATTTAATTTATAAATTTGCATTTTTTACCTTTAAAGAAAGCATTATAAATGAAATTATTGCTTCTTTATCCATATTAAGTTCTAACATAACAAAGGCATCATTAATAATTTTTAAATTTTCTTCATTTAAATTTTTATGTTTAATAATTGCTTTTAAAAGTTTTTTAATATCTTCTTTTTCTATATCAGTTGTCAAAAGTTCCAAAATATATTCATTAGTAATAGATTTTAATTCAAATTCATCTTTATTTTCAAAAAATTTTTTTTCAAGTTGAACACGAGAGAGTATTGTATCTAATAGTGAATACTTTGATTTTGTAACTATTAAAAATTCAACTCCTTTTGGAGGTTCTTCTATAAGTTTCAATAAAGCATTTTGAGCAAAAACATTAAATTTTTCAGCAGCTATTACTATAAGTTTTTTATTTTTTTCTGCAATATAAGCTAATTTTTCAATTTCTCTTACATCTTCTATTTTCAATTCATCTCTTCTTATAATTTCACCGCTAATGTTTTCAAGAAATTTATCAATATCATTTGTAATTACTGCTTTGCTCAAATTTCAACCTCTCCAAATACTGCAGCATTTAAACTTTCATTTACTAAGTCTGCTAAATGTAAAAGTTTATTATCCAAAAATGTATCAGTTGACTTTAGATAAAAGTTTTTTGATAAATCATTGTCCATAATCCAATAAAATGATTCTGGCTTTCTTCTTGAAAATTTAAGAAGCGGAGTTTCTTGCCCTATATACCAAAAAATATACTCTTCAAAAGACACATTTAACATATCCTCTATCATATCAAAATCTTCTGGATGTTTTGCTAAATTAATTTGAGGCACGATATTTTCTAAAACATAAAAAGGAAAAAATTGAGGTTTAAATTCATTGAAATTATTAATCTTATTTATAAGGTATTCTCCATACCACTTTCTTTTTTCATCAGTTATAATTAAAACACTTTTACCATCTAAAACCTGTTGTAAAAAAACAGATAAAAGTGGCACAAAATCTAATCTTCTCTCTTCTAGCCACTTATAATTTTTTTTTCGGATTAAATCCATTACAAAGCGATTTAAATCCATTATTTATCCAATTCATAAGCTTTATGAAGGGCTCTTACTGCAAGCTCCCCGTATTTTTCATCAATTACCATAGAAATTTTAATTTCACTTGTAGAAATCATTAAAATATTAATATTTTCTTTTGCCAATGTTTCAAATGCTTTTGCTGCAACACCACTATGCGATTTCATACCAACTCCTACTACACTTACTTTTGCAATTGAATCATCATATTCAATTGATTCAGACTTATCCTCATACTCTTTAAGAACTTCTTTTGTAAGTTCAAGTTCTGTTTGAGGTACTGTAAAAGTTAAATTAGCTTTATTATCTTTTCCTACATTTTGAACAATCATATCAACATTTATATTTTTATCAGCTAACTTTTTAAATATCTCAGCACTAATTCCTGGTCTATCTTCTACTCCAAAAATACTAACTCTTGCTTGATTTTTATCAAGTGCTATTCCACTAACCAAAACTTTTTCCATATCTGGTGTCTCCTTTGTAATTAATGTCCCTTTTACTTCTGGATTAAAAGAAGATTTTACTTCAATATCAACATTCAATTTTTTAGCAAGTTCAACTGATCTAGATTGCATAACTTTTGCTCCAAGACTTGCGAGTTCTAGCATTTCATCATAACTTATTACATCTATCTTTTTTGCTTTTGGTTCAATTCTTGGGTCTGTAGTATAGATACCATCTACATCTGTATAAATTTCACATTTATCTGCTTTCAATGCTCCTGCAATTGCAACAGCTGTCAAATCACTTCCACCACGTCCTAAAGTTGTAACATCTCCATTTTCATTTATACCTTGAAAACCTGCAACAATTACAACTTTACCCTCTTTAATATGTTTTTGCATTTTTTCTGGATCAATATCCATAATTCTAGCTTTTGTATGGTCACTCGTTGTTTTAATCCCTGCCTGACGACCAGTTAAAGCTATTGCTGGTATACCCATAGCTTGAAGAGCGATTGAAAGAAGAGCACTTGTAACTCTCTCTCCCGAACTAACCAATAAATCAACTTCTCTTTGAGGAGGAGTTTTAGAAAAATGATTTGCATAATCAAGTAATTTATTAGTCTCTCCAGCCATTGCTGAAACTACCACTACAACATCATTTCCGTTTTCTTTATATTTTTTAACAATATTTGCTACATTTTGAATCCTATCCAAATCTCCTACACTAGTACCACCAAATTTTTGAACAACTAACATATCTCTCCTTATAAATATCCATTTTTTCTAAAATATTCAATTACTTTTTTATATACAGGTCTTTTAAATGATTTCACATAATCAAAAACTTTATCTAATGGTACAAATTTATAATCTTGAAATTCTGGAATTTCAGTATTTAAATTAATTTTTGCACCTGGTTTAAGTCTTACTAAAAAATACTTTTGAATTTGTCCATCATATGGATACATTTTTTTTGCAATCATTTTTGGAAAATCATAACTTAACCACTCTGGCATTTCTGCTATTATCTCAACCTCATCTGTACCAATCTCTTCTTTAAGTTCTCTTAAAAGTGCTTCTTTTGGGCTTTCTCCTTTATCAATTCCACCTTGAGGAAATTGCCAAGCATCTACATCTGTTCTTTTTGCCACAAAAACTTCTATTTTTTCAGGATATTTTGGTGAAAGAATAATAGCCGCTACATTAGGTCTGTATTTTTTCAAAATTTCACCTTTTTTTGTAAAATTATAACGAAATTTATTTATAGAGAAAGCCTAAAATGGAAAAATTACTATATATTCATATACCTTTTTGTGATAGCAAATGTAATTATTGTGCATTTAACTCATATACAAATCTTAATCATTTAAAAAAAGATTATTTTTATGCAATAGAAAAACAATTTTTAAATGATATTAAAAAATATAATATAAAAAAATTTGAAACTATTTTTATAGGAGGTGGCACTCCTTCTACTATGCCTATCTCTTTTTATGAAAAATTATTTAAATTAATTGAACCTTATATAAAAAATATAAAAGAAATAACTATAGAATCAAATCCAAATGCATCATATGAATGGTTAAAAGAGATAAAAAATTTAGGAGTTAATAGAATTAGTTTTGGTGTTCAAAGTTTTAATGATAAAAAATTAAAATTTCTAAATAGAAATCATTCTTCTTCTCAAGCTATAAAAACTATTGAAAATGCAAAAAAAGCAAACTTTAAAAATATCAATTTAGACTTAATTTATGCAACTGCTCTTGATAATAAAAATCTTTTAGAAAATGATTTAAAAATTGCCTTTTCTTTACCAATCAATCACATAAGTGCATATTCGCTTATGATTGAAGAAAATACAAAATGGGAAAAAGATTATTCTAAAAGAAAAGAAGATGAAGAACTTGAAATTTGGTTTATTGAAGAAATTAAAAAAAGATTTAATCAATATGAAATTTCAAATTTTGGCAAACCTTGCATTCATAATTTGGGTTATTGGAAACATAAAGAATATCTTGGAATAGGAGCAGGAGCTGTAGGGTTTATTAAAAATTTCAGATATTATACTCAAAATAATGTATATGAATACATCAAAAATCCTATAAAATACGAATATGAATACTTAAATAATAATGATTTAAAAAAAGAAAAAGTTTTTCTTGGACTTAGAAGTATAATAGGATTTGATGAAAATATTTTAAATAATGAAGAGAAAAAAAGAGTAGATATTTTAATAAAAGACAAAAAACTTATAAGAAAAAAAGAAAAAATTTATTCTTATGATTTTCTAATAGCAGATGCCCTAAGTGCGTATATTTTAGAATGATTACCAAGGTACAATTTTATTCCAAAATTTTACAAACCAATTTGGTTCTGTATAATCTTTTATATCTCCTTGTGTTACATATTTAATTTTTGCATCAGAAATATATTTTGAATCTATTGTATTATCAGGGCTTATATCCTCAGGTCTTATAACTCCACTTATTTGAACAATTTGTTTTTCTCCATTTAATAACATTTCTTTACTTCCATAAATGTAATAATCTCCATTTTGTAAAACTTTTACTATTCTTGCTGTAATTGTAGTTTGAAATTGTTGTTTAGTATTTTGAGTACCTGTACCAGTAAAAGCTCTATTAGAATTCATTGAAGGCAAATTCAAACTAACTCCTGTTTTTTTAAGAGCATATTGTTTTCCACCTATATTAACCCCTCCACTTACACTTGCATCAAACAATCCTCCATTATCCTGATTTGATTCACTAAGTTTTTTACTTGCTTGTGATATTTGAGAAATATTTTCAGTAATAATAACAGTTACTATATCGTTAACTTTTTTAGCTTTGGTATCAGAAAAAAGATTATCAGAATTTTTAAATAAAGAACCAGGATTGCTCATAATATTATTAGATGTTTTACTTGGCATCTCTTCTACATATTTTGGAGGAGTCATTTTAAGAGTTGGACTCATAGGATGAGTTGCACAACCTACAAAAAAAACAATATTTGCTAGAATTATTACTCTTTTCAATGAAAAGCCTTTTTTAATCAAGAAGCAAAAAATGTTCCAAAAAGTCTATTCTATTTCCCCCTTTTTTATGAGCCAAAAAGATAGCCTCTTCTGCTTGTTTTAATATTTCATTAATAGAATTTAAATTTTTTCTTTCTATAACTCCTATATTTATTCTTAAATTTATGCCATCTATCTTTATCTCTCTTAAAATAGGATGTAATCTATTTGCAAATTTTAAAATTTCATCTTTTGTTGAAAAAGAAGCAATTAAAAACTCATTAATACTATATCTACCTACTAAATCCATACCTCTTACATTATTTTTTAGTACATTTGACACTTTTTTTAATATTTCATTTGCTCTTTCAAATCCAAATTCCTCATTAATTTCTTTAAAATTTTCTATCTCTATAATCATAATGCTAAGAGGTAGATTTTTTCTTTTAGACACTTCTATATATTTTTTTAAATTTTCTAATAAAAAATCTCTATTATATATTCCTGTAATTTCATCAATTTTACTCATTTTATCAATTTTTTGATTTAACTCTTCTATTTTTTTCTTAATCTTATAAATATAATAAGATAAAAAGAAAAATCCCACAAAAATGAATAAAAATATAATTCCTGAAAAAATATAAGCTTTAGTATTATTAATAAAACAAACTTTATTTAATAATAAATAAAATAAAAAAGAGAAAACAAAAGAAAAAATAAAATCAATACCAAAAATTTTTAACACTCAATACCTTTCAATTTTAAAATTTCTTTTTTTATATCTTTTTGTCTCATAAAATGTTCTCCTATTAAAAAAGCGTCAACTCCATTTTTATGAAGAGATTTAATTGTATCAAAATCTTTAATTCCACTCTCTGCCACTATTATACAACTTTTTGGTAATTTGTCAACTAATTTTTCACTTAAATCCATATGCATTTCAAAAGTTTTTAAATCTCTATGATTAAAACCTATAATTTCAGCTCCTACTTCCAAAGCTTTTTGCAAATCTTCTTCATCATGAATTTCAAACAAAACTTCTAATCCTAAATTTTTAGCAAAATTATATAAATTTTGTAATTGATTCAACTCAAGTGCTTTTGCAATTAATAAAATAAAATCTGCCCCTGATGCATAAGCCTCAGCAATTTGAAACTCATCTACAATAAAATCTTTTCTTAAAAGAGGAACTTTACTAAATTTATTTATCTCTTTTAAATATTTAATTGAACCTTGAAAAAAGTGAGGTTCTGTCAAAATACTCATTGCATCCGCTACTTCATTATAAACTTTTGCAATCTCTAATGGATTAAAATCTTCTCTTATTATACCTTTACTAGGACTTGCTTTTTTGATTTCTGCAATTATCCTATAAGGGTTATCATTTGTAGATTTCAAAGCTTTTTTTACATCTCTAAAATTTCTTTTAACATTTAAAAATTTTTCAAAATCTTCTTTATTTTTCCTTTTTTCTAAATCTTTTTTTGTTTGATTTATTATTTTTTGAAGTATCATTCAAACACCTTTTTATTAATTTTTTATGATATAAAATTGTTTCATCATCTGTATGTATATTTTTTATTATTTTCCATGCAATTTTACATTGTTTTAATTTATAATATCCCCATGCCAAAGAATCAATATATTCAATATTATCAGGTTCTAATTTTAGGGCTTTTTGAATATATTTTATCCCTTCTTTTGGATTAATATTTTTGTCAATTAATAAATAACCTAAAAAATTATAAACAAAAGGAGAATTTATCTTTTTTGAAATAAATTTTAAATTTTTTATAACTTCATTTATAGTTTTTTTACTTT
>JALVUH010000002.1 GCA_027035735.1 Nautiliaceae bacterium | reverse complement strand
ACTGGAATTTTGTTACCAGTTGGTCTTAAATGACGAGAGGGGTCTTTTGCATAGTTTATAAAATCCCAAACAATTAGCATATAGCCTGGGAATTTCATCTGTTTGATGATATCTATTTCATACTTTAGTCTTTTTTTATATTCTTCATGTTTTTCTTCTGGAATTTTTTTAAGTCTCTTCTCAAGTCCTTGCCAGCATTTATACTCAAAATACTCTACATCACTTTCAATATCAAGTCCTTCTTTTTTTGCGTACTCTTTTGTAAATTTAAAAGTCGGAGGAGTAGGGTTTCCAAGAGGAATTTCAAGATTTATAGAATTTTCTAATTCTTCGTTATTTTTAATAGCTTCTGGAAAATTTTCAAAAGATTTTAAATATTCATCTTTATTTTTTAAGTAAAATTCTCCTAACTTTATATCTCTATGAACATCATCATATTGTTTATTGCTCTCAATACACTCAAGCGCATCTTTATAATAAAAATCAGTTTTATTTAAATAAAAAACATTTGCTGAGGCTATTGGTTTTAGATTGTTTTCAAGAGCAAACTCATAAAAATATTCACTTAAAAACTCTTCTTCAAAACTATCTTTTCTAATCTCAAGATATAAATTTTTAAAATCATTTTTATAAATTTTAGCCAATTTACTTGCTTTTTCAATACTTGGGAGGTTATAAGCATTTTCTTCATCTAAAATATTTAAATTTTTGCCTATTTCACTCTCAAGCATAGGAATTACTATAGCTAAACCTTCTTGATTTTTAACTATTTCTTCATAAGGGATAATAGCTTGGCTTCCTTTCATATGATATAAATATGAAATTGAACTTAAATACATTAAATTATCATATCCTTTTTTATTTGTAGCTATTAAAATAAGGCGGCTTAAATTTTCATTTCTATTAACTAAAACATCGCTACCAATAATAGGTTTAATTTCATTTTTTTTGCAAGTTTCATAAAATTCAATTGCACTAAACATATTATCAAGTTCTGTTATGCCAAGAGTATTAAATCCTCTCTCTTTTGCAGCTGAGATTAAATCTTTTATTTTAAGAGATGAATGAAGAAGTGAATAATCACTATGGATATGAAAGATAGTCAATTTCATCCTTTTTTGTGAAATTATAACAATTTTATTATTGTATAATTGCATTAAAAAAGGCTGATTATGAAATTTATAGGTACTCGTGGAACTGAAGAGAAAAAAACATTTAGTGAAGTTATTTTAAATCCAGCTGCTCCAAATGGAGGACTTTATGTACCTGAAAAACTTCCAAAAATAAATGAACAATATCTTTTAAGATTTTTTGATGAATTTGATGAAAAATCTTATAAACATGTAGCAAAATCTCTTTTAAAAAAATTTAAAATAGATTTAGATGAAGAATTAATAAATGAAGCATTAATAACATATATTCACAATTTTGATGATACTGATGTTGTGCCTTTGGTTAATTTGACAGATTTTTATGTAGCAGAGCTTTGGCATGGACCAACAAGAGCTTTTAAAGATATGGCTCTTCAACCTTTTGGAGTGATTTTATCAAGTCTTGCTAAAAAAAGAGGTGAAAATTATTTAATCTTAGCAGCAACTAGTGGTGATACTGGACCTGCTACTTTAAAAACATTTGAAAATAAAGAAAATATAAAAGTAGTTTGTATCTATCCTCATGAAGGTACAAGTGAAGTTCAAAAACTTCAAATGATTACTACTGATGCAAAAAATGAAAAAGTTCTTGGAATTTTGGGTGATTTTGATGATGCTCAAAGTGCTCTTAAGAATTTATTAAAAGATGATGAATTTAAAAAAGTTTTAGAAAAAAATAGCATTAAACTCTCCGCTGCAAATAGTGTGAATTTTGGGAGAATTATTTTTCAAATTATTTATCATTTTTGGGTTTATATTAGACTTATGAGTAAATATGAAATTAGGGTAGGAGATAAAATAGATGTAATTATTCCAAGTGGAAATTTTGGAAATGCACTGGGAGCGTATTATGCTAAAAAGATGGGACTTCCTATTGATAAAATAGTGATTGCTTCAAATAAAAATAATGTATTATATGAGCTTATAACTTATGGAAAATATGATTTAAGAGATAAAAAACTTATAAAAACAATTTCTCCTGCAATGGATATTCTTAAATCAAGTAATGTTGAGAGAATGCTGTTTGATAAATTTGGAGAAGCAAGAACAGTTGAGCTTATGACTTCTCTTGAAAATGAGGGATATTTTGAACTAACAAAAGAGGAGCTTGAGAAAGTTAGAGAAGATTTTATCGCTGATTTTGCTACAGATGGAGAGTGTGAAGAGATTATAAGAAGATATGCAAAAGAGAAATATTATTTAATGGACCCACACACAGCTACAGCTGTAAAAGCATATGAATATCTAAAAGAAAAAGGGGAATTGGGAGATAAGAAAACTATTGTTTATTCTACTGCAGAATGGACAAAATTTGCTCCAAGTATCTATTATGCTCTAACTGGAGAAGATATAGATAGAGAAATAGCAGAAGTAGAAGAGAACACAATCTCAGATAAAGATGCTATAGCATATATTGAAGCGCATTTAGATGTTAAAGCGCCAGAAATGATACTTGAACTTTTCAATAAAGAAATAACAAATGAAAATATTATTCCAAAAGAAAAAATAAAAGAAGAAATTATTAAATTTATTGAGTCTTAATGCTTGGTGTTATAGGGATTTATGTATTTATTGTTTTAGGATTTTTAGCAAAAAAACAATTTAAAATTGATGGTAAAACTTTAGTAATTCTCTCAACTTATTATCTTCAACCTTTTCTGACCCTTTGGGGTATTATGCTAATGCCAATTAATAAAAATTTGATTTTAGCACCTATTTATTATTTAATAGCTGTTTTTGTAGCTTTGATTTTTACTTTTTTGATTTCTTTAACTTTAAAAGATAAAAAAGATAGAATAATAGCCACCTTAACTCCTTTAATAGGAAATACAGGAAATCTTGGAATTCCTATTAGTTATTTTTTTTGGGGTGATTTTGGTGCTATGATTGCAACTTTAATAAACCTTGCAAATATATTTTTTATCTATTCATTTGGTATTTTTTTCTTTGCTAAAGGAGAGTATTCTTTTAAAGAAGCATTTAAAAAGATTATTAAAATTCCTGTTATGTGGTTTGGGATTTTGGCTTTAATTTTAAATATTAAAGGTATTCATTTTAGTAATGATGTTATGAAAATTTTGCAAATGGGAGCTTTTGCTTCTATTGT
>JALVUH010000001.1 GCA_027035735.1 Nautiliaceae bacterium | reverse complement strand
ATCATTGAAAAAAATTTTTTGGTAAATTTCTCAGCAATTAGTGCTGGAATTGTAAAAAGTGCTAAAATCAAAATAATTCCAATAGCCCTTACACTCATTACTATCGTTAAAGATGTTAAAATTAAAAAATATGTATAAAGCAAATTTGCATTAATGCCTCTAAGTGTTAAAAATTCCTTATCATAACTCATTGCAATAAATCTATTATAAAGAAAAATAATAGAAATTAAAATTAAAATATCAATAATTCCCATAAAAATTAAATCTTTATTCTCAACAAGTAAAATATTTCCAAAAAGATAACTTAAAGCATCAGACTGATAGCCTGGAGTAAGGCTTAAAAATATAATCCCTATACTCATTCCAACAGCCCATATTACACCTATTAAGCTATCTTGTCTATGAGGAAACTTTATAGTAATAAAAGCCAAAATTATTGCTAATACAATGGTAAAAATAGAGGTTGTTAAAATAACACTACTTCCAAGAAACAGTGCTAATCCAATTCCTCCAAAACTTCCATGAGCAATACTTCCTGTAATTGCTGTGGTTTTATTTATAACTATTAAACTTCCTATTATTGCAATAGCAATACTTAGTAAGATTGAAGCATAAACTGAATTACTTATTAAATCCCACACTCTTCTTCCTTTAAAAAGTCTATTAATTCTATTTCACAAAAATGTTTATCTTTTGGAATATTTAGTTTTGGACCTTCGTGGATTACGGCTTTTTTATGAATATATGCTATTTTATCAACATTTCTAAGAAGAATTTTTATGTCATGACTTACAATTATTCTTGTTATATCAAAACTTTCTATTAAATCAAGTATCTCTTTTTGTCCGCTTGGGTCTATTGCACTTGTTGGTTCATCCATTATTAAAAGTTTAGGTTCACTAACAAGAGCTCTTGCTATTAATACTTTTTGTCTTTGTCCGCCTGAGAGGTCTTTTATTTTTTTATCTTTAAGATGTTTTATTTTTAAATTTTCTAAAATATTTAAAGCTTTTTCTTTATCTTCTTTTGAATAAAAAAATTTTCCTTTTTTTAGTCTGCCTTGGAGTACTATATCAAAAACTGTTATTGGCAAATCAAGAGCAAAATTTGTATGTTGAGGTACATATCCTATGATGGTTCTATTTTCTTTTGGAGATTTTCCATATATTTTAATCTCACCTTTTGTAGGTTTTAAAAATCCAAGAATAAGTTTTAAAAGAGTTGTTTTTCCTCCTCCATTTGGTCCTATTATTGCCATAAACTCTTTATCTTCAAGAGAAAAATTTATATTTTCCAATACCCATTCTTTATCATATTTAAAATAAAGATTTTCAACTTCTACAGCTTTCATTGCAAAGCTTTTATTAAATTTTCAATTGTTTTTGTTGGTTCTTCATTTAAAGGAGAAATTATTTTTACTTTTGCATCTATTTTATTAGCAATTAATTTTGCATATTTTGTAGGAAATTCAGGAGAGATAATAACTGTTTTAATATGTTCTTTTTTTGCTATTTGTATAACTTTTGCTAAATATTTAAAACTTGGAGCTTTTCCTTGCTTTTGCAAAGCTATTTCTTTTAAATGAAAATCTTTTGCAAAATAATAAAATGAAGGATGGAAAGTAATAAATGCTTTTTGCTTAATCTCTTTAAATCCTTTTACTTCTAAATTTGCTAGTTTATTGATATATTTTTTATAGTTTTGAAGATAAATCTCTTTATCTTTTGGATTAATATCTATTAAAGTATCTAAAACTACTTTTGCCTCTAATTGCAAAAAAGCAGGACTTAGCCAAATATGTGGATTATTTGATGTTTTTAAGTATTTTCCAAAATAGACTATTTTTATATTTGGATTTATTTCTTTTATTTTATTTAAATATTTTTTATCAAAAGGCACTCCTATTGAAAAATAAACTTGAGAATTTTTAATAGCTTTTAATTGCTTAAAATCAGGAGAATATGTTGCAGGAGAATTTCCAGGAGGTACCATTACATTTACTTTTACATCTGGAGCTATTGATTTTATTACTCCTTTTTGAGGTAAAATAGTTACACTTATATTTAAAGCAAATATAGGAATAGTAAATATTAGAAAAATTTTAATTAGATTTGCATTCATTACATATACCTTTTAGTGTTATTTCAATTGAATTAATTTCAAAGTTAGTATAATGAGTTAAATTTATTGTATCTTCAGCACTTAGTGGTTTTAGACAGAATATTTTTTTACATTTAATACATTCAAAATGAGGATGGATGGGATTATGAATATTACAATCAATTTCATAGAAAGTTTTTTTACCTTTAATTTCTCTAATAACTTTTTTTTGAAGTAAAGATTTTAAATTTCTATATATTGTTGCTTTGTCTACATTGAGTAAATTTTGCAACTCTTTTGCATTTAAGATTCCTTTTGTACTTAACAATAAAGCTATTTTATATTCTGTTTTTTGAAGATTTTTTAATTTTTCACACATAATAAAATTATATCAAAATGCAACTAAGTTGCAAAATAAGATACTCACCAAATAAGATTTTATAAACGCAAAATTTTCATTAAATTACTGAACATTTTTAATTTTCTGTTATTTAATTAGTGTTCAAAATAAGAATATTATTTTAAATTTTTATTTAAAAACCACCAAATAGCAGGTAATCCAGCAAGTATTTCTAAAAAAATTGTAATAATTCTACTTTCAATTGAACCATGATATTCATAAGCAATAATTCCTATTATAGGAATTAAAATAACTAAAGCCCTCCATAAAATTCCAAAATAAATTTTGAAATATTTGCCTAATTTAGTTTTAGATTTTATTTGTATATTAAAAGTCTCAAAATAAGCATTTATTACAAAAAAGCTTATAATAATTGTTATTATAAAAAGTCCTATAAAAATTTCTTTCATATACCAAAAATAGCTTTGCATTAAATTTATAAAGAGCAAATATACGGCAAAAATAACTAAGCTCATAATACCAGCTATATAAAACCATAATTTAAATGCTAGTTTAAAATTTTTCATAAAAATCCTTTTTTATTGCATTTTATAAAAAATTTATGTATAATTTCAACCACATTCCGGCGTAGCTCAGTCGGTAGAGCAGACGGCTGTTAACCGTCGGGTCGCAGGTTCGAGTCCTGCCGCCGGAGCCATTAAAACTTAAATTGATTAGTTTTAATTTTTTATTTTAAAAAAGTGTCAGACAGATTTAATAATAAAATTAAATAAAGCCCGTAAGGGCAATTTTGGAGGTTAAAACTTTTAAGGAGGGGAAATTGC